>JBDSOV010000180.1:0-5021 GCA_039914575.1 Sphingomicrobium sp. | reverse complement strand
GGCTGTGCCCCGAATGTGGCGACGAGGATTCTTTGGTCGCCTGCGGCCCCGGGGTCGAACGGATCGCCGACGAAGTTGCAGCGCTGTTCCCCGACGCGCGCACCGCGATCGTCACCAGCGACACCATCTGGTCCCCCGCCCGCGCCGCCGAATTCGTGCGGGCCATGGAGGAACAGGAGATCGACATCGTCATTGGCACCCAATTGGTCACCAAAGGCTATCATTTCCCCAATCTGACCTTGGTCGGGGTGGTCGATGCCGACCTCGGGCTCCAGGGCGGCGACCTCCGTGCCGCCGAGCGCAGTTTCCAGCAGATCCAGCAGGTCGCCGGCCGCGCCGGTCGCGGCGACAAGCCGGGGCGGGTGCTGGTCCAGACCCACGATCCCGACGCGCCGGTGATCGCCGCGCTCGTCGCCGGCGACGGCCCAGGTTTCTACGCCGCCGAAACCGCCGCCCGCCGCGAGGCCGCCATGCCGCCGTTCGGTCGTCTCGCGGCGATCGTCATTTCATCCGAGGACAAGGAGGAAGCCGAGGCCGTCGCCCGCCACATCGGCCGCGCTAAGCCCGACATTGAGGGAATGGCGGTGTTCGGCCCCGCCCCCGCCCCGCTTGCCATGCTGCGCGGCCGCCATCGCCAGCGTCTCTTGGTCCACGCGCAACGCAAACTCGACGTGCAGGACGTCATCCGCGACTGGCTGGGCGGTCTCGACTGGGGTTCAAAGGTCCGCGTCGCGGTCGACGTCGATCCCTACAGCTTCCTGTGAGCGGGCGAGCTTCCGCCGCACCCACCATGGCCTGAAGACATATCCCGCGCGCACCGCTCGGACGACCAGCCACACACCCGCCCCGGTGGCGATCACCAGCGCAATCACCGACGCCTCCAGCCCGAAGGTGCCGCCCGATAGCAGTTCCGGCCCCGACAATTTGGCTTCGACCAGCCCAGTCCCATCGATCCCCGACACCGGCACGTCGAACACTTGCCCTTGCGTGAAATTCCACGCCGCGTGGAGGCCGATCGGGGCCCACAGGCTGCGCGTCAGCATATAGGCCCCGCCGAGCAACACGCCTGCCTCGACCGCGATCGCGAACGAGGAAAAGGCGGTCGCATTGGGGTTGAAGACATGCGCCACCCCGAACAATGCCGAGGTCAGCACCAGTGCGAACCAGCTACCCCCGAAATCCTCGAGGTGACGGAACAGGATGCCGCGGAACAATATCTCCTCGAGCACCCCGGGAATGATCCCGATCATCACCAACGCATAGAGGATGCTGCGCGTGCTGCCCCACCCGACGATGTCATACACTCCGACCAGCGCCGCGACCGCGGTCACCAGCGAGAATAATAAGGCCCCACCGGCCAGTCCGAGCCCGAAATTGCGAAGCGCATGTTCACTCCTCAAATCGTCGCGCGGCGTTTCGCCAAGTTTGCTGATCGCATATTTGTAGACCAGGATGACCAATCCGACGACGGCCAGCCCCAGCAGCATCTGACGCGAGGCGGGCGGTGTTCCCATCTTCGGCAATTGACGAATGACGACCGATGCCAGCCAGGTCGTCGCCACCAGCAACGCCACTCCGACGACCATCGATACCAACGGAAAATCGACGATCCGCCGCCACTTTGGCCGGATCGGCTCTTCATTCTGCACGGTCGTCATGATCATTCCCCCTCGAAAGCTTGCCGTCGCAAAGTGCGCGTCACGTGACAACCCCGCGGTTGACGGGACCGACAATTCCATCTTCTAAATGTCGCCGCCGAATCTCATCTTGGAGTGACTGACTTGTTGCGTATTGTATCGCTCGTCACCTTCGCCCTGACCGCCGCAGCCACTCCCGCCAGCGCCGCCTGGCAGCGCGCCTCCTCGCCCCATTTCATCATCTATGCGGATGAAAGCCCGGACAAGCTCAAGGCGTTCGCCGAAAAACTCGAACGGTTCGACAAAGCGGTGCGCGTCACCCGGACGATGAAGGACCCGCCGGTCGGCGACGGCAACCGGCTGACCGTATTCGTCGTCCCCAGCACCCTCGACGTGCAGAGACTGAAACGCGGTGCCGACAGCGGGATCGCCGGCTTCTACCGCACCCGTGCCAGCGGCTCGATCGCGGTCGTGCCGCGCAAGCTGTCCAGCAAATCGGTAATGACTCCCGACACGATATTCTTCCACGAATATGCCCATCACCTGATGTTCCAGGACATCGACACCCCCTATCCGCCGTGGCTGGTTGAGGGGTTTGCCGAATTCATGGCCACCGCCGAGGTCAATCCCGACGGGTCGGTCGGGCTCGGTGGCGCGGCGGTGCACCGCGCACCATCGCTTTATCGCCCGATCAACCCTTTGCCGTTCAGCTCGATGCTCGGCGCCGAGCCGCCGCGCAGCGGGCCGGAACGCGCCGCGCTCTATGCCCGCGGCTGGCTCCTCGCGCATTACCTCACCTTCGCACCAAAGCGGCGCGGCCAGCTCGAAGCCTATTTGACCGGGATGTCGGCCGGCCGGTCGCCGCTTGACGCGGCCAAGGCGGCGTTCGGCAATCTCGCCGCGCTCGAACGCGAAACCGAAGTCTATCTGAGGGCCGATAAGTTCGCCTTCCTGACGCTGCCTCCGACCAGCCTCCCGATCGGCACGGTGGTGATCGAACCAGTGTCGCCGGGGATGACCGCGCTGATGCCACTGTTCATGCGCCTCAAGGCCGGGACCGACGTCGCCGACCGCGCCGGGCTGGCGGCGAAGGTCCGCGCCGCCGCCGCCGCATCTCCCGCCGACCCGATGGTCCAGGCAGCGCTCGCCGAGGCAGAGCTCGATGCGGGTGATCTGGTCGCCGCCGAGGCCGCCGCCGACCGCGCCATCGCCACCCGGCCCGAACATGTCGACGCGCTGATCCTCAAGGGCCGCGCCATCCTCGCCCGCGCTTCGGCCAAACAGTCCGGCGCAAGCTTCAGCGACGCCCGCGGATGGCTGATGCGCGCCAACAAGATCGACCCCGAAGATCCTGAGCCGCTGATCCTATTCTATCAATCCTATCGCAACGAAATGATCCGGCCGACCGCCAACGCCATCGCCGCGCTGCATTATGCCGCCAGCCTCGCACCACAGGATTCGGGCCTGCGGCTGGGCAATGCACGGCAATATCTGGCCGACGGCAAGCCGGCCGACGCGCGCAAGGCGCTGGTTCCCCTGGCCTATAATCCACATGGCGGGTCGCTCAGCGACGAGGCGCGGCGGCTGATCGGGCTGATCGACAGCCGGCCCCAGATCACCACCCCGCTACCCACCGCGCCGGACCCCGATCATGGGCCGCTGGGCTCAATTCACGGCAATTGAGGCGATAATCTGGAAAGGCCGCTAAAGATCGAGCGCCGGCTGGCCGAGGGTGATGCCCTCGGCCGCCAGCAATTTGATCTTGTTGGGCAAGCCCCCGCCATAACCACCGAGCGTTCCGTCCGATCGGATCACGCGGTGGCAGGGCACCAGCACCGATACCGGGTTTGATCCATTGGCAGTGCCGACCGCGCGCACCGCGCCGGGCTGACCGACTGCGGTGGCGATATCGGCATAGCTGCGGGTTTGCCCAAGCGGGATCTTCCTCAGCTCCTGCCAAACTTTCTCCTGGAAAGCGGTGCCGCGCACGTCGATCGGCAGCTCGGGCGCGGCTTGCGGTTGGTCGATCGCCAGCAACGCGCCCTCGACCCACTCCGCGATCGTCCCGTCATCCTTGCGGATATCGGCATTGGGGAAGCGCCGCCTGAGCGCGCTTTCATCCTCGCCAAAGGTTAGCCGGCAAATCCCCTTGGGGGTCGCCGCGACGAGCAATGGCCCCAACTGGCTGTCGGTCACGACATAGCGGATCGTCTCGCCCCGCCCGCCGTCGCGCCACGCCGACGGGGTCATCCCCAGCCGCTGCTTGGCGTCAGCATAGAAACGGCTCGGCGCGGCATAACCGGCATCGTAGATCGCGTCGGTCACGAGTTTGTCCTCCATCAAATGCTGCTCGGCGCGGCGCGCGCGCAGAGCACGGGCATAAGCCGCCGGGGAAACCCCCATGTCGCGGGTGAACAGTCGCTGGAAATGGTGCGGCGCATAACCCACCGCTTCAGCCAGCACGTTGAGCCGCAGCGGCTCCTCCGCCGCCTCGATCAGCGCCGCCGCCTTGGCCACCGCCTCGCGGTCGCGCCCGACCTCGTCGGGGCGGCAGCGCAGGCAGGCGCGATACCCCGCCCCGCGCGCGCCTTCGGCATCGACGTAGAATTCAACATGCTCGCGCCTGGGCCGCCGCGCCGGGCAGCTCGGCTTGCAGTAAATGCCGGTGGTGGTGACCGCCCCGATCGCCCGCCCGTCCCAGCTTCGGTCGCGGCGCTCGAAGGCCGCCCACGCCGCGTCTTGGTCAATTGTTCGCATCAACATGGACATACCATAGCTCCGCCCCCTAGCCACCGCTTCCCATGCCTTGCGATCAAACATGGACATTCCACGAAGGCGAGCTCGACCGTCCCGACGTTCGCGCCCTCCTCGCGCTCCACTTCGCCGAGATGCGCGCCGATTCGCCGCCCGAGGCGTGCCATGTGCTGCCGATCGATGGGTTGCGCTCGCCCGCGATCCGCTTCTTCAGCTTACGCGATGAGACCGGCATTCTGCTCGGCGTAGGCGCGTTCAAGACGCTCGCTCCCAGCCACGGCGAGATCAAGTCGATGCGCACTGCCCCGTCCGCGCTCGGTCTAGGCGTCGGCGGCGCGCTGCTTGCCCACCTCGTCGCCACCGCGCGCGATATGGGCCACACCCGCCTTAGCCTCGAAACCGGCAACAGCCCTTTGTTTGCCGCCGCAAACCGCCTCTACCAGCGCGACGGCTTCCAGCCCTGCGCCCCGTTCGGCGGCTATTTTGCCACGCCCTTCACTCTGTTCTACACCCGCTTAATCTAGCCCCCGCCCGAACACCGCCTTGCATCGCGAAGCACCTCTTGCTAGGGGCGCGCCAACCCATGGGGGGCGCGCGGTTTTGCCGCTGTGCCCCATTCAAATTGTGGGA
>JBDSOV010000149.1:0-8054 GCA_039914575.1 Sphingomicrobium sp. | reverse complement strand
GTCATTTTTTCATGCAAGAGCAACCCAGGTCGGATCGTTCTGGGTGGACCACAAGCGGGGGGCAGTAGTGGCATTCGGAGCATGTATGTCGTCGCATTTGGCCCCGAGTCGGCAGGAGAAAAGCTTTGTAGCACAGACGTAACGGTGACACCAACCAATACGGATAAACCGACTGAAACATCAACACCTAGTCCAACAGCCAAGCATGACGATCGCGAGGTCCACCGCGACCGCGAACCAATTGTGTGTCGCCACATGCTCGTGGAGCCGGCGCACCACCATGGTTATTCCCCCTTTGACGCCCTGTTAACCAATTTCGGCGACGCTGCCCATGTCAACAAAAGAGAAACCCAATGGCCGCTTCCGATTCGCTGAACTCCGCCCGCTCGATGATCGCCGAGCGAATCGCCGAGCTGGAGGCGCGCATGCCGCGCTTGGCGCCGATGACCATCGCCAAAAAGATGGATGCGATCCGATCCATGGCCGCGGCGCAGGGCATGGCCGCGCTCGAGGGACTGGCCGACTATGCCGCGCACCATGCGTTGATGCCCGGCCACCGACAAGCAACCCGCGCCGCGATCGAGCATATGGGCGAAGCGCTCGGCAGCGAGACGGCGCGCGACCGTGAAACCATCCTCGCCGCGCTGGCGGTTCGGCTGCACTAGGGACTTTTCCCGCGCCCGTGCATTGACCCTCAATGCACGCCTTCAGCCAACTTCTCGACGACCTCGTCTACACCCGCTCACGGCTGAGCAAGCTTCGGCTAATTGGCGACTATCTGAAAGCCACGCCCGATCCGGATCGCGGGCAAGCGCTGGCGGCGCTGACCGGGACGCTCGATATTCCAGCAGTGAAACCCGCCGTCGTTCGGGCGCTGGCGGAGGAGCGTATCGACCCGGTGCTGCTGCGGATGAGCCGTGACTATGTCGGCGACATGGCCGAGACGGTGTCGTTGTTGTGGCCCGCACCGGAGGGAGAACCTGCTGATCTCGACGACGGTACGATCCGCCTGTCGGAAGCAGTCGAGCGGCTCCGCGCGGTGTCGAAAAGCGATGCGCCGGGGGCGCTTGCAGCGATGCTCGACCATCTCGATGTGGCGGGGCGCTATGCAATCCTCAAACTGGCCACCGGGGCGCTTCGGGTCGGGATTTCGGCGCGGCTCGCCAAACAGGCGCTGGCCGATGCGTTCGGGATTGACGTCGAGCAGGTCGAGGAGGTGTGGCACGGGCTGAGGCCGCCCTATCAGGAATTGTTCGACTGGGGTGAAGGCAAGGGACCGCAGCCGACCGCCAGAGACATTCCGGTGTTTCGGCCGTTCATGCTCGCCCACCCGCTCGACGATATACGAGTCGATCTCGCCGATTATGCCGCCGAGTGGAAATGGGACGGGATCCGGATCCAATTGGTTCATGCCGGGGGCGATACGCGGCTCTATAGCCGGACCGGCGACGATATCAGCGGCAGCTTCCCCGATGTGGCCGCCGCATTTGCCACGCGGGCGGTGCTCGACGGGGAGTTGCTGGTGCGTGGCATCACGCAGGGAGCTGAAGCACATGGCGGAGCGGCGGCGAGCTTCAATGCACTGCAGCAGCGGCTCGGACGCAAGAATGTCAGCGCCAAGGTGCAGGGCGAGTATCCGGCCTTCGTCCGGCTGTACGACATCCTGTTCGACGGCGAGGAGGACCTGCGAGGCTTGCCGTGGAGCGAGCGGCGGGGGCGGCTGGAGACAGTGGTTGCGGGGCTCGACCCCGAGCGGTTCGACCTTTCGCGGCTGATCGCGGCAGAGAGTTTCAGAGCGCTGGAAGAACTTCGCGCCGGGGTGAGGGACGTAGGCGTCGAAGGGATGATGCTTAAGCGGCGCGACAGCGCGTATGTCGCGGGGCGCAAGGTTGGGCAGTGGTACAAATGGAAGCGCGACCCTCTGACCGCCGATTGCGTGATGATGTACGCCCAACGCGGATCTGGCAAACGCTCAAGCTTCTACAGCGACTTCACCTTCGGTTGCTGGGGCGAGGGCGGCGAACTGTTGCCGGTCGGCAAGGCCTATTTCGGCTTCACTGACACCGAACTGAAGATGCTCGACAAATTCGTCCGCAACAACACGCTGAACCGCTTCGGGCCGGTGCGCGAGGTAAAGAAAACCCTGGTGCTCGAAGTGGCGTTCGATTCGATCCACGCCAGCAAACGCCACAAATCGGGGCTCGCGATGCGCTTCCCGCGGATTAGCCGAATCCGCACCGACAAGCCGGCCCACGAAGCCGACATTATCGCGACGCTGATAGCGCTTGCCACTTGACGAAACGCCCGCCCGGATTGCTCCGGACGGGCGCCTGTATCGCTCGCTGTCGAGGCGACTATTCCTGGAGCGGCGAAAGGTTTACCGCGGCATATTTGCCGCGACGATCGACCTCGATCTCGAACTCCAACCGGTCACCTTCGTTGATCGTCGGCATGCCGGCACGCTCGACCGCCGAGATGTGGACGAACGCATCGGCCTGTCCGTCGTCGCGACTGATAAAGCCGAAGCCCTTCATCGCGTTGAAGAACTTGACCGTGCCCTGGGCCTTTTCGCCGGTCAGCTGACGCTGTGGGCCACCGCGATCTCCGCCGCCGCCTTCACCACCCTCTTCTCGCGGCGCACGCGAAACAGCCATCGGTTCGCCGGCGATCTTGATGTCGGTGGCCGACACGCGGCCCCCACGATCGACCAAAGTAAACTCGAGCGGCTGGCCATCGGCCAAATCGGTCAGGCCGGCCTGCTCGACCGCGGAAATATGAACAAATACATCCTCGCCGCCATCATCGCGGACAATGAAGCCAAAGCCCTTTTGCGGGTTGAAGAATTTGACGATACCCTTGCCTTCGCCAACGACCTGGGGAGGCATGCCGCCGCGAAATCCGCCGCCACCGGCGCCAGCGCCGCCTCCACCACCGCCGCCAAAGCGATCACCGCCGCCGCCGCCGAAACGATCACCACCGCCGAAACCGCCGGTGCGCGGTGCATTATAGCCACCGCCGGCATTGCCGCCGCCGCCGAAACGGTCGCCACCGCCGCCGAAGCCGCCGCGGTCCTGCCCGCCGCCGAAACTGCTGTTATCTTCGCCGCCAAAACCGTCGCGCTTGTCCCGGCCGCGACCACCGCGCTCGCCTTTACGCCCTCTATCGAAACCCATGCCCGTAAAACTCTCTCGTGCCCGCCATATCAAAAATGCTGCCCTCGGGCCAAAGGCGCAACAGTTCACACGCCCGAAACATCCCGCGCGTCAGAATCGCCTCTTACAGGAAAAATGGGTCGGCTCCTAGTGATTCGATGCCGCGGGGCTGGCCGCGCCCCCCGTCCTCGGACTAGAGAGGGTTCACCACGCGGCAATGCGCTGCGCGGCAAGGGCAAGTCAGAGCCCAGGGGAAATGCGTGAATGTCGGTCCATTTTCATGAAGAAGATCTGCCCAGTGATGTGACCTTTGCGGACGGTCCGATCGCGATCGACACCGAAGCGATGGGACTGATACCGGGCCGCGACCGACTGTGCCTGGTCCAGATTTCCGACGGCAAGGGCGATGAGCACCTCGTCCGTTTCGGACCGGGAAGCGACTATTCAGCGCCCACTCTGAAGGCGTTGCTGGCTGACCCTGCCCGGCTCAAACTGTATCATTTCGCGCGCTTCGACTTGGCGATCATGCGCGCTTACCTCGGCGTGATGGCCGAGCCGGCCTATTGCACGCGCACTGCCTCGCGGCTGGTGCGGACCTACACCGATCGCCATGGCCTCAAGGAGCTGGTTAAGGAAATGCTGAGCACTGACATCAGCAAGCAGCAGCAAACCAGCGACTGGGGCGCCCCCGAGGTCAGCGACGCGCAACGCGATTATGCCGCGAGTGACGTGCGCTTCCTCCATGCGCTCAAGGCCAGGCTTGACGAACGGCTGGCGCGCGAGAAACGCACCGAGCTGGCGCAGGCTTGCTTCGACTTCCTGCCGGCGCGCGCCTTGCTCGACCTGGCGGGATGGTCTGAGCAGGACATTTTCGCCCATGTCTGAAGCCGCGCTGCATCGAACCGAGGTCAAGCGGCATTGGGCCGAGCCCGGCGGGCGCCATGATCGGGTCGTAAAACTTGCCAAGTTCGCGCTTCCAATCGTGGTGCTCGGGCTGGTCGCGATTCTCGTCATTTCGCCGTTCGACAAGCGCGATGACGTCAGCTTCATTCTCGACAAAAAGGGCGTCGACAAGGCGACCGAGCGGATGCGGATCGAGCAGGCCCGCTATGCCGGCGAGGATAGTAAGGGCAACAAGTTCGTCATCACCGCCCAGCGCGCGATCCAGCAAAGTTCGGACGTGCCGGTGGTCTCGATTGAAGGGATGAAAGCTGAGCTCGCCCTTGCCCAAGGGCCATTGGTGATTGTCGCCGATCGTGGCAATTACGACCTCGACAGTCAGATTGTGCAGGTTACCGGCCCGGTCCGCGTGGCGGGCGCCGACGGCTATCGGCTGGCGACCAGCAATGTGCGGGTCGACATGAAGCAGCGCACGCTGGCGAGCCAGGGACGGGTATCGGGGGCGATGCGGCTGGGGCAGTTCGAAGCTGGGCAGATGCGCGCCGATCTTGGCACCAGGACGGTGGTGCTGGAGGGCGGAGTGCGCTTGAAAATCGTGCAGGGGGCAGTCAGATGAGTGAGATGAAACGCGTTTCCTTGATGGTGGTCGGCGCAGGAGCGCTGTCGCTTGCGTCGATGGCCTACGCGCAAGGGGCGGTATCGGCGCTGAAGGGGCATAATGCCGACGCGCCGATCGATGTCGCCGCCGATCGGATCGAAGCGCAGGATCGTGCCGACCGCGCGATCTTCAGCGGCAATGTCCGCGTCAAACAGGCCGAACTGACGCTCGACACCCAGCGGCTGACGGTGGCTTATACCAGCGGTGGCGGGGTCCAGATCCGCCGGCTCGATGCGAGCGGCGGGGTGCTGGTAAAAAGCCCGTCGGAGACAGCGCGAGGCAATTTCGGCATCTACGACCTCGACCGCAAATTGATCACCCTGATCGGTGCGGTGCAACTCAATCGCGGCGGATCGCAGATCAACGGCCAGCGACTGACGATCGACCTCAATTCGGGCCGCGCAGTGGTTGACGGCGGGCAGGCCGGGATCGGCCAGAGCGGCGGCCGCGTAACCGGCCATTTCACCGTCCCCAAGCGGGGCCAGTGACGCTGCCCGGCCGATTATGAATACGCTCCAGCCCTTTGAAACCCGGGCCGCGGCCGGCGAGGTGCGCGGGCTCGACGTGCGCTCGATCGCCAAGGCCTATGACAAGCGCGCGGTGCTTCACGACGTCAGTCTGAATGTGTCACGCGGCGAAGTCGTCGGGCTGCTCGGCCCCAATGGCGCTGGCAAGACCACCTGCTTTTATTCCGTAATGGGGCTGGTGAAGCCCGACTCCGGCCGCATCTATCTCGACGGGGCGGAGATCACCGGCCTGCCAATGTATCGCCGCGCGATCCTCGGGCTCGGCTATCTACCGCAGGAAACTTCGATCTTCCGCGGTCTGACAGTCGAACAGAACATATTGTCGGTGCTCGAAATCGCCGAGCCCGATGGCGACGCGCGTTACGCCCGGCTCGAACAATTGCTCGACGAATTCGGGCTGGTCCACTTGCGCGCCGCCCCGGCGATGGCGCTGTCGGGGGGCGAGCGGCGGCGCTGCGAGATTGCGCGCGCACTGGCCACCGAGCCGTCGATCATGCTGCTCGACGAGCCGTTTGCGGGGATAGACCCGATCTCGATCGCCGACATTCGTGAGCTGGTTAAGGATCTCAAGCGGCGCGATATCGGGGTGCTGATCACCGACCATAATGTCCGCGAGACACTCGAAATCGTCGACCGCGCCTGCATCATCTACGACGGACAGGTGCTGTTCCAGGGTACGCCCGAAGCCTTGGTCGCTGACCAGGAAGTGCGCCGGCTTTACCTCGGCGAGAGCTTCGCGCTCTAATCATCATGGGGTTGGGCCCAGGCCTCCATATCCGCCCCACCCAGTCGCTGGTCATGAGCCAGGCTCTGCAGGCCGCGATCAAGCTGCTGGCGCTGTCCAACATGGAGCTGGAGACGGTGATCGCCGAGGAAGTGGCGAAAAATCCGTTGCTCGAAGTGCGCCCCGGCGAGGGCGGGCAGGAGAGCGGGGTGGTCGTCACCACCGACCGCGAAACGGGCGACGAGGCGGTTGATCCCAAAGGGTCGGACGAGTTGATCGGCGCGCTCGGCGGCACTGCGGATTCGCCGCTCGACGTCGACTGGCGCGAGGCGGCGCTCGACAATGACAGCTTCGCCGATGTCGGCTCAGGCCCGGGCGACGAGGAGTTCGACTTCGATCGGATTGCGGCCTCGATCAGTGGCCTCAGTGAATATTTGCTGGGGCAGCTTCATGGCAGTGGCGCGCTGGCCGAGGCGATCGTCAACGAGCTGGAAGTTACCGGCTATCTCGAAACCCCGCTCGGGGTGATCGCCGAGGCGATGGCGGCCTCACTTAAGGAGACCGAGGCGGCGCTGGCACTGGTCCAGTCGCTCGACCCGCCGGGGATTGCGGCGCGCAACCTTGAAGAATGTATCGCGCTGCAAGCCAAAGCGGCCGACCGATACGATCCGGCGATGGCGCGGCTGATCAGCAATCTCGACCTGCTGGCGCGCGGCCAGACCAGGGATTTGATGCGGATCTGCGAAGTCGATGCGGAGGATTTGAAGGACATGATCGCCGAGCTTCGTGCTTACGACCCCAAGCCCGGATGCCGCTTTGCACCGAGCGATACTCAGTCTGCGGGAGAGCCCGATATTTTCGTTCGGCGGACAGCGGGAGGTTGGGCGGTCGAACTGAACGCCGCTACGCTACCGCGGGTTTTGGTCAACCGCCGCTATCATGCCGAACTCAAAAGCGGGCCGCAGGATAAGACGTCGAAAGCGTGGCTGAGCGATTGCCTGGCCAGCGCCAACTGGCTGGTCAAAGCGCTCGACCAACGCGCGCGGACGATCGTCAAGGTCGCGACCGAAGTGGTGCGGCGGCAGCAGGGGTTTTTCGAGAAGGGAGTATCGGCGCTACGCCCGCTGACTCTTCGGGACGTGGCGGAAGCAATCGAGATGCACGAATCAACGATCAGCCGGGTGACCAGCAACAAGACGATGCTGTGCGACCTCGGGCTGTTCGAACTGAAGTATTTCTTCGGCTCGGGGGTCGGTTCGGACAGCGGCGAAGGCGCTTCGGCTGCAGCGGTCAAGGACGAGATCAAGCGGTTGATCGCGGCCGAAGACGACATATTAAGTGACGATATTTTGGTCGAAATGCTCAAGGGGAAGGGCTTCGACCTGGCGCGGCGGACGGTCGCCAAATATCGCGAAGCGAGCGGCATCGGCTCGTCGATCCAGCGGCGGCGGAGCCGTAAGATGACGGGCGGCTGAGCCGCCCTTGGGCAGGATGACCGGCTAGAACGCCAATCGGGCCCAGATCGGGAGATGATCCGACGCCTTGCGTGATGCGATGCTGGCGTGGACCCCCGCAGCTTCGATGCCCAGGTCATGGTCGACGATGATCCGGTCGAGCGCGGCGATTGGGCGGCGCGAATGGAAGCTGGGACCGGTCGGTGCGACGCGGTAGCTGCCGTTCAATTCCTTGAGGCACCCCGCCTCGTCGCGCCATTCGTTGGTGTCGCCCATTAGCACGGTCGGCATTTTCTGGAGGCGCTTGTCGATCGCCAGAAGGATCGCGCGCATCTGCCGCCGTCGCCACAGGCCGCTCAGATCGAGGTGCATCCCGACCACCCTGATCGGGTGATCGCCGATCAGCAATTCGGCGAGGATTGCGCCGCGCGGCTCGAGCGTCGGGAGCTCGATCGCATCGACATCGATCACCCCGACATGGGCTTTGACCAGCAGCGCATTGCCGTGCCAGCCGATATTGCGCGTATCGAGTTTCATCAGCCGTTCGGCATGGAGCCCGCCGGGGATTTTCTCGAGCAGGCGATTGTGGCGCATCCCGAATGCCACTGGTCGGTACAGGCCGTGGCCGTCGATCAACTC
>JBDSOV010000141.1:0-2500 GCA_039914575.1 Sphingomicrobium sp. | reverse complement strand
GCCAAGGCGCTCGTCGAAGGCGCGCCGAAGCCGATCAAGGAAGGCGTCAACAAGGCCGAAGCCGACAAGATCAAGGCGCAGATCGAAGCCGCTGGCGGCACGGTCGAACTCAAGTAAGCTAACGCTTGCAACAGATTTCGTGGGTGTCTTGAAGCGCCTGCGGATGGGAAGGGCGGCTCCGCAAGGGGCCGCCCTTTTTCCATTCAAGTGGCCGCGGCTTCTCCGATCGCGGGTTGGCTGCCAGCCTTCCAACCGGCCCAGCCGACGGCAAGGCCGAACAGCGCGGCCGCCACCGCCAGCGCTGGCGCGGGAAGCTCTGCGAATCGCGGATAGAGCGCCCACCACGCAGCGCTGCCGCCCGGTACCTCGAACAGCAGGCTCGAGCCGAGCACCAGCAGTCCGGCGATCACGAACGGGCGGCCGTTGCGGCCAGCCCGCCAGGCGATGAAAAAGGCGATCAGGGCAGTGGCGCCATTGCCATAGTGGAAGCCTGCATGCAGCCGTTCGAAGAAATCCGGCATGGTCGGATTCACGCCCATCGGGATCGGTGCCAGCCGGCCGAGGATCGGCGGCAGCAGGAAGATTGCCGTCGCCAACAGATAGCTGGAGTGCTTCCCGACGAATCGTCGATAGCGCAGCGCCTGGAAATAGAAAAAAGCCAGCCCGGCGATGGCCACGAAATCGAGCCACGCGAGGCGCGGCGGATAGAGCTGATAAAATGGCGATGATGCTGCCACGAACCGCTCGGCCATGCCGACAAAGATCGTCGCTCCTCCGGCAAGGAATAATGGAAACAGCGCAAAGCTGACCAGGCCGTTGGAGCGATGGAAGGCGCGCTTTCCATGCTGGATACTCCAGCTCTGGATCGCCAGCAGCAACAACCACAGCGACGCGGTGATGCCATGCAAGTGATAGGTCCAGGGGCTGGTTCCGATCAGCGAAAGGTAATTCGGCCAGAACGCCAGCATCGCCAGCGGAAATGTCGCGAGCACCCACCAATGCGCATGACGAAATGGCATTCCACGTGCCCCCCCTCTTACCCGCGTTCAGCCTAGCGTTGCGCGCGCCCGGATGCAAAAATTCAACTGGCCCCAACCGCGTGGTCGAGCTCGGGAGTCCGATCCAGCGCTAGCGGTTGCGCCGGATGGCAAGGTGATTAGTGTAAGCGGCATGACCAACCGCATGATCATCGCCGCGCTCACCGCGCTCGCTGCGTCCACCGCCGCCCCGGCCAAGGGGCCAGCGATCACCAGCGTCTACACCGACCTCAACCTCGATCGTTGCAAGCAGCTCGAGCGAAGCGAGGAAGGCGACTGGTCGGTGTGGCGTTGCCCCGGTTTCGCGGGCGTCTCGATTTACATCGAAAGCGGCGACGGGCGCTATGACATCGACGCGGGCACCCGCGACAAGGATGATCTGTGGTCAGGGCCGTTCGACGACATTCCGGCCCGGGTCGAATGGCGGCTCAGGGGCGGCAAGCCGTTCGCGCTCATCTATCGCCTGACCATTGCCACACCCGAGCGCCCAAGCACCTCGCGCCTGCTGGTCGAGAAGGTCGGTCGCGGATCGACCCCCGGTTGCCGCACCGCCGATATCCCCGGCGCAACCCCCCGCGCTAACGATCTTGCACGCGAGGAAGCCGAAAAAATCCTAACAAAGTCAGCGATTTGCCTTAGTCGAAGATAGTCAGGTCGAGCGACTCGCTAGGCCCGAACCATATGATGTTCGCACTATGGTCTCTGCGATCGTCGCCGGTCGAGGCATGGGCAAAAATCGTCAGCCCGCCGCGATTGACGCTGAGCCACACTGCCACCTCGCCGAAGCGCTCGGTCGGCACCGTCATCTGGCATGACCCGCGCGGATGCGGCCCGATCGGCGCGAGGTGGAAATGCCCGACTCGCACCCCGAACCGACGCTGCACCTCGGCCGCCAGCACCTTGGCCTGATCGACCTCGGCTAGATCGTAATAAATATGCGCGTGGAAATCGTGGATGGCGGGCATTGCCAGATAATGGGCATGCCAAGACCGGTTTCAAGGCAATCGCCCCTTGCACCGTAAAACAAACGCGCTATATCAAGCCTATCCAACACATATCGGCTCCGCCGCACGGTGACGTGCGTCCGGGGCCCTTCCTGTCCTTGCCGGGACACGGACCGAAACTGCGCAGCGGTCCGCACGTATGGCAAGGAGCTCCCAGGAAACGCGCCCGACATTCAACTTGGGACCGCGTGCCTAGACGCGCGCCCGGAGCGTAGGGAACATAATGGCGACCAAAGCTAAAGACGTGCCGACTTCGGCCCGCACCAATCAGCAACGCCGCATTCGCAAGATTTTCGGCAATATCCACGAGATCAGTGAAATGCCGAACCTCATCGAGGTTCAGCGCGAAAGCTATGAGCAGTTCCTCCGCTCCGATCCCAAGACCGGCTACATTTCGGGCCTCGAAAAGACCCTGCGCTCGGTGTTCCCGATCCAGGATTTCGCCGGCACCGCGCATCT
>JBDSOV010000020.1:0-3462 GCA_039914575.1 Sphingomicrobium sp. | reverse complement strand
TTCCCGGTGCTCGCGACGCAGATCTGGCGGTTCGTCGCGCCCGGGCTCTACGCCAAGGAGAAGCGCGCCTTCCTGCCGTTCCTGCTGGCGACTCCGCTGTTTTTCGCGGCCGGCGCCAGCTTTGCCTATTTCGTCGCCATGCCGTGGGCGCTCAAATTCCTGCTGGGCTTCGAGGGCAATGTCGGCGGGGTCGAGCAGGAGGCGCTGCCGGCGATCGGCAATTACCTCAATTTCACTACCCGTTTCCTGTTCGGTTTCGGGGTCGCGTTCCTGGCACCGGTCTTGCTGATGATCCTCGAGCGGGCCGGGATCGTCACGCTCGAGCAGCTCGCCAAATCGCGGCGCTATGCGATTGTCGCCTGCGCCGGAGTGTCTGCGGTGCTGACCCCGCCCGACGTGGTGTCGATGCTGTTGCTGCTGGTGCCGCTCTATTCGCTGTATGAATTTGCGATGGTGGCGATCCGCCTGACGCACTGGCGCGCGAGCCGCAAGAAAGTGGCTGAAAAGGCCGCAACTTCCGATGACGATGATGAGCAAATTGACGTGCCGGGCGAGCCCGGACGCAATTTGGGCCCGAAATCGTCACCGGGGGGGGGGGAGGGTTGACGATATCGGGCCCATTTGATTGGATAGTGAGAGCGGGGGGGCAAAAGGTCACTATCCGATTATCATAACGCCGACCCGCGGGCGGGGTTCCGCACCGCATAAATTTAATTTGAAAGACGCCGAATCTTCGCCGCCGCGAAGGGAGAAGCGGGTCAGTCGGGGAAGACTGGCAGGTTGACACTGAGCCGTCCGAGCTTCTGCTCGAGCGGCGACCGCAATTGGCGGGCGAGGCCGCCGATGACCCGCTCAAACTGACTGCGCTCACTGCTCATCGCGTCGGTGCCGGAGACCAGGGCATCGCTCGACACGGTCAGACTGGCGGCCAGCTCGCTGGTCCGGCGAAGCTCGATCTCAATCGGCTGGGTAGCGCCCTGGAGCATCGCGAATTCGATCAGCTCGGTGACGAAGAAGGCGACCGCGACCGCCGCGTCCTGAGTGGTATGGAGCGAGTCGGCGTCGAGGTGGATCGAGAACTTCGTCGACGCATCGGGAGCGGAGGCGCGCAGGATCTGCCCGAGCTCGGTCAAGAGGGGCCGAAGCGCGATGCCGCGGCTCTCCTCGACCTCGGCGAAATGATTGCGATGGACCACCGACAGCGCATCGACGCGGCGACCGATGGCGGCATAAGCGGCGCGCGATTCGGGCGTGGTCGCGCTTCGCCCGTGGATATTGAGCAGCGACGCGATCACCTGGAGATTATTCTTCACCCGATGATGGACTTCGCGCACCAGCCGGCGCTGGCCCTGGAGCGCCTCGGCCATCTGATGCTCCGAGCTTTCGATCCGGTCGACAGCGCGCTGGAAGGCTTCGCAGAGCAAACGGATTTCCTCCGCCGTGCCGAGCTGTTCGGGGAGGACTAAAGCGTCGTCGCCGGGTTGATAGTCACTCACGGCGCGTTGCAGCCGGCCAAGCGGAAGGAGCAGCAGCCGGCGCACCAATAGCCAGCTAAACAAAGCTGCGACGACCCACATCAGCAATGGCAAAAGTACCGCGAACTGATCGACCAGGGTCGCCTGCCCGACGTTGGTCCGCACCACCGCGGTCAGCTGGTCGCCGATGATCGGATAGTCGACCAGCCGAGGCGCCGTCGCCCGAGCGGCCGCGCCGACGCTGATCACCTCAAGCGTCGATTTGTCATCGCGAATCGAGATTGCGTGGACAGTCTTCTCGGCCTCGCGCACTTCGCTGGCGAGCGCGGCCGCGGTGATCTCGCCGGTCGCCATGCCGCCGATCACGCCGACTCGAAATCGCACCGATCGCCGTCCGGGAACGACCCACGACCGGACCGCGCCCGGCGCCACAATGATGTCAGCGTCGGTTGGGACGAAGTTGCCCTGCGTGCACAGCAAATTGCCGTCCGCATCTTGGATCGAGAAACTGTTTGCGATGGCCGGGGTGAGGGCCAGCGCTTGAGCAGTCGTCAGGCATGGATCGCCCGAACGATCGCGCAGCGCGCCGTTGGCGGCGACCCGGATGGCGAGCGCATTGCGGGCAATCAGGCCCTCGACCGCTCCGGCCGCAACCTTGCCGTCTTCCAGTGAGGCTTCAACCAGCACGCCGCGCGCATCGGCCAAATTTGCCCGCGCGGTCCATGCCAGCGCCAGACCGAGCGGGAGCAGGGCGAGGGTAAGCAGGACCAGCAGCTTGGTCCCGGTCGTCCATTGGTCGAACACGGAGGAGCGCTGTGCCATCGGATCAGCGTTTCCGACGCGGCACGGCGTCGTTAACTAAGCTTGCCGAGCAGGTCGAGAAAGTCGTCGGGGACGCGCTCGCCGAGCGTGGTGTCATAGACCGAGCGAAGCGCACGGCCGACGTCGCTTGGTGATTTCGAACGAGGCGCAACGCTGACCGCCACCTTGGGCTTGGAGGTGCGCTTTTTGTCACGACCGTTCTTGTCACGACTGGCGGATGCACGGCGGGACTCGTTACCAGTGAAATCACTCAACCTCTCGTCCCCCTTACGCAGTCGTACGCTGAACAACACCACCACATAGTACAGCGTACTCCACTGCCCGGGCCGACCGGCGTGCTGCGCGCACCTATATCCCTGCACTGCGCAACGTCAATTGCGGAATACTGCCCCTTGCGCATCAATCGGAAACTAAACGCGCCGAGCTTTGTTCCAGCCTTGAATGCCACCGGGGGACTGCTGTCACATATATGACACGGGCACTGGTTCCGGGGTTGCAACAAATTATGGCACAGCCCAATAGGACGCCACGTTTTTTTAGGGAGCCCTTCATCGATGTCGCTTGGACAGGAACTCGCCCCGCATCTCCCATTTTTGCGCCGCTACGCCCGGGCATTGACCGGTAGTCAGACCCACGGCGATGCCTTCGTCCGTGCTGCATTGGAGGCGATCGTCGCCTCGCCCGCCGACTTCCCGCGCGATGTCGAACCGCGGCTCGGCCTGTACCGCACGTTCCACGCCATCTGGTCGACCGCCAATATCGAAACCGGCGACGATACTGATACGGACGGTGGCTTCGGCGGCGCCGAGGGGATTGCCCAGGCGCGATTGTCGCGGATCACTCCGCTGTCGCGCCAGGCGTTGCTGCTGACCAGCCTCGAGGGATTCTCGACCGAGGACACGGCCTATCTGATCGATAGCGAGCCGGCCGATGTCGACAGCCTGGTAAGCGAGGCGCTGTCCGAGATCGAGCGCCAGACCCATGCCGACGTGCTGATCATCGAGGATGAGCCGATCATCGCCATGGATATCGAAATGATCGTCCGCGACCTTGGCCACAATGTCACGGGCGTTGCGGTGACCCGGTCGGAAGCGGTGGCGCAGGCGCGCCAGTCGCCGCCGAGCCTGGTCCTGGCCGACATCCAGCTGGCTGACGATTCGAGCGG
>JBDSOV010000018.1:0-5898 GCA_039914575.1 Sphingomicrobium sp. | reverse complement strand
CCAAGCCGACGGTGGAGCGAGTGGCGGTGGTGCGATTGGCCGCGGTCAAACCCCCCGCGCCGCGCGCGGAGCCAAAATCACCCCCGGCGCCGATCAGAAGCGCGGCCAGATCGGCGCCGCCGGCGGCCAAACCCGCCACCGACCTCGCCTCGCTCGACCAGTTTGTGATGGCGTTTTACGGGCAATCATGGCGCTATGGCGATGCGCCGAAGCGCGCCGCGCTGGTGCAGTCACGCGCCAGCTTTATTGTCCGGCGCGGGGAGTGCGCCGCCGATGCCTGCAAGCGCGCGGCCTATCTCAAGCTGATGCGCGACGTGTCGGAAATCGTCGAGACCGGGCAACCAAAAACGCGCTAGATCAGAGTGCTTGCGCCGCGGCAAAGGCGCTCGACCAGGCCCATTGGAAATTATAGCCGCCGAGCCAGCCGGTGACATCGACCGCCTCGCCGATCGCGTGGAGGCCGGGGACACGTTTCGATTCCATCGTCTGCGACGACAGTTCGGCGGTGCTGATGCCGCCAATCGTGACCTCGGCCTTGGCGAAGCCTTCGCTGCCGTTGGGGGTGAAGCGCCAGTCGGCGAGGCGCGCTTCGGCGGCGTCGAGATCGCGGTCGGGAAGGTTGGCGAGCTCGGTGGTCAGCGCCAGCTGGTCGGCCAGCGTCTCGGCCAAGCGATCGGGGAGATGGCGGGCGAGGTGGCGGCGGAGCGTCGCTCGGGGCTCGGCGCGCTTGGCAGCGCGGAGCCAGCCTGAGGCGGCGTCGGGGAGGAAATCGATTCCGACCGCATCGCCATTGCGCCAGTAAGACGAGATTTGCAGGATGGCCGGGCCTGACAGGCCGCGATGGGTGAACAAAGCGGCCTCGCGGAAAGCGCCCCGGTTGGCCCGGGCGACGACCTCCGCCGAGACTCCCGACAGGGTATTGAACAAGGCGTCGTCACCCGACAAAGTGAGCGGGACCAAAGCGGGGCGCGGTTCGACGATCTTGAGGCCGAAATGGCGGGCGACGTCATAGGCGAAGCTGGTCGCGCCTAATTTGGGGATCGACAGGCCGCCGGTGGCGAGGACCAGGCGCGGGGCGCTGGCTCCGTTAACGTGGAAGGCGGCGTCACGATGCTCGACGCTGGCCGATTGGCCGAACGCCAAGTCGACCTTCCCCGCGGCGCATTCGTCGAGCAGCATGGCGACAATCTGTTTGGCTGAGCCGTCGCAAAACAATTGGCCGAGGGTCTTTTCGTGCCAGGCAATGCCGTGGCGGTCGACCAGAGCGATGAAATCGGAGGGGGTGTGGCGAACCAGCGCCGATTTGGCGAAATGGGGATTGGCGGAGAGGAAATTGTCCGGCCCCGCGCCGATGTTGGTGAAATTGCAGCGTCCGCCGCCGGAAATGAGGATCTTGGCGCCCGGGTCGGGCATATGGTCGATCAGCAGGATCCGGCGCCCGCGTTGCCCGGCGATGGCGGCGCAATACATTCCCGCCGCGCCTGCACCGATGATGATCGCGTCATGGGAGCGGGGAGCGGGCATGGCGCGCCTCTAGCGGGATGCGGCGATGAATGCGAACCGATGGCGAGGATCAGGTAGCGTTCAGGCGCGTTGGGGGATATGGAGCATGAAATGACGACGAACAACGCCATTGTTTATTATCGATCCGCGGTGGAGACCGGCTGAGGCTGCGCGCCTTGCCCAACCCACCGCTTGCCATGACCCTGCTTCGGCGGGGTTTTTTATTGCCTTGAAGGAATACACGATGTTTCAGCCCGAATTTGCCAGTGCCGAGCCCCACAACGGTGACTGGGGCGATTATGTCGTGCCGCAGGACTGGGGGCATTTCACGCCAGCGGAGCATGACGTGTGGGACATATTGTTCGCGCGGCAGGTGCCGTATCTGGGGACAAGAATCGTGGCGCCGTTTTTGGCGGGGATCCCGTTGCTGGGGCTCGACGCGCCGGGGATTCCGGAGCTTGGGGCGCTCAATGCGAGGCTGACCCCGCTCAGTGGTTGGACGTTGGTGTCGGTCGCCGGGATCGTACCCGACGCGGCGTTCTTCGCGATGCTTGGCGAGCGCAAATTCCCGATCGGCAATTTCATCCGCCCGGCCGACAGCCTCGATTACCTCGAGGAACCCGACTGCTTCCACGACATTTTCGGTCATGTGCCGATGCTGGCCAGCCCGGCGATCGCGCGGCTGATGGAGGCACTGGGCAAGCTCGGGGTCGAGGCGATCGCCGCTGGCGAAGGAAATGCGATCGCGCGGCTGTACTGGCACAGCGTCGAATTCGGCCTGGCGCTCGAAGACGGCGAGATCAAGATCCTCGGAGCGGGGCTCGCCTCATCGTTTGGCGAGGCGCATGTCGCGCTCGAGGCCGACCTGCCGCGACCGCGCTTCACGCTGAAAGATGCCGCCAACACGCCGTACCGCAACGACGTCTTCCAGCCGCTCTATTTCGTGGCAGATTCGCTCGAAGTTGTGGCGGGTGAGCTGGAGGGACTGGACCTGGCTGGATTGAAGGCGCTGGCGGGGTCGCTATAGCGTTGGCATGTCCGACGCCCCGGCCCCACCGTCACGCGAATATCGTACTGGATCCGATCCCAGGACGTTGCGCGATGCTTTAAGCTGTTTCGCCACCGGTGTGACGGTGGTTACCTGCCTCGGGCCCGACGGCGAGCCATATGGGCTGACCGCCAACAGCTTCACCAGCGTCAGCCTCGACCCGCCATTGCTGTTGGTGTGCATCGCCAAGCAGGCGGCGTGCGCAAGCGCGATGATCGGGGCGAGCCATTTCGCGGTCAATGTGCTGCAGACCGGGCAACAGCCGGCCTCGATCCGCTTCGCCACCCGCCACGAGGACCGCTTCGGCCCCAACGACTGGTCACCCGGCGAATATAAAGCGCCGGTGCTCGACCAGTCGCTCGGTGTGTTCGAATGCGAAGCCTATGCGATCCACGACGGCGGCGATCATCACATGCTGATCGGGCAAGTGGTCAAGGCGCGGTTCGACGCCAGCCTTGACCCGTTGCTATACTTTCGTGGAAGCTATCGCCGGCTGCATTTCGACTAAAGCGCGGCGAAGCTAGGGAATCTGCTCCACCCCATGCTCCAACTTACGCAGCGGCGAGAAATGGAGGATGGCGACGATCAGCCCGCCGATGACAAAGCCGAACAGCGAGGCGGCAAGTGCGTTGGCGGTCCATTCGGCGACCGGCGCCAGCGCGCCCGTGGCAACTGCCACAGAGTGGGCAGCGTCATGGATGAGGCCGGGGAGCCAGCCGAAATGCAGTTCCTCCATACTGTGGAGGATGATTCCGCCGCCAACCCACAGCATCGCCGCAGTGCCGACCCCGGACAGCGACGTCAGCAGATAGGGCACGCCGTGGAACAGTCCGCGACCGACAGCGCGAACGCCGTCATTCTTCCGCTCGGCCAGGTGCAGCCCGATATCGTCGAGCTTCACGATGATCGCGACCACGCCGTAAACGGCGAAGGTAATCAAAATGGCGACAAGGACCAAAGCCGCCGCCTTCATCGGCAGGGAGAAGTCGTCGAGGCTGGCCAAAGCGATAACCATGATCTCCGCCGAGAGAATGAAGTCGGTACGCACCGCGCCGGCGACCTGGCGCGCCTCGAGTTCGGCGGGCGTGTCGGCGGCCAGTAATTCGCCTGCGTCATGATGATCGCCGCGGATCTTCTCCAGAATCTTCTCCGTCGCCTCGAAGGCCAGATAGCTACCGCCGATGATCAGCACCGGAGCGATCAGGAAGGGAGCGAATGCGGCGAGTAGCAAGGTGATCGGCAGGATGATCAGCAATTTGTTTTTGAGACTGCCGACGGTGATCTTGGCTATTATCGGCAGTTCGCGCTCGGGACTGAGGCCGGTGACGTAGCGCGGGGTGACCGCAGTGTCGTCGATGACGACGCCAGCCGCCTTCATCCCGGCCTTGCCGGCGGCGACACCGACATCGTCAACCGAGGCAGCAGCGAGCTTGGCGATCATCGCGACATCGTCGAGCAAGGCGATCAGGCCGGATGGCATAGGGGCTCCTCGGGGTTGGTGGCGCTTCGTTAGCGAATAGATTTCGTCAATGCGAGGGAGTTGCCTAGAGCGCGGGTTTATCGCAGGGCATCCCCATGTTGGACATCAATTTCATCAAAGCCAACCGCGCCGGTGTCGAGCGTGCGATTCGTGACAAGGGGGTCAGGATCGACCTTGACGCATTGCTCGGCCTCGACGCTCAAATCCGCTTGATGAAAACGGACATGGAAGGGCTGCGCGCCGAGCGCAATGCGCTCAGCGCCCGATTCAAAGACGCATCGACGGAAGAAAAGGCTGAGCTTGGCAAATTAGCGAAGGAAGCTGGAGCAAACGCGGGAAAGATAGAAGGTCAGCTAGCTTCAGAAGAGAAACTCCTCAAGATGCTGATGCTCAAGCTCCCCGGCATTCCTTGGGACGGCGCGCCGGTCGGGCCCAACGAGGATAGCAATGTCGTCATCCGCACCGAAGGCATCGTGCCCAAATTCGATTTCGCGCCGCTCGACCATGTCGCGCTGATCGAGACGAACGACTGGGCCGAGCTCTCCCGAATTGTCCAAGTGTCGGGATCGCGGACCTACTGCCTAAAAGGTCGATTGGCGCTGCTTGAGACCAAGCTGATGGGCTGGGCGTTGGAGCAGATTGCGGGCGCGGGCTTCACCCCCATCACCGTCCCCGCAATCGCGCGCGAGCAAGCGTTCCTCAACCAGGGCCAGTTTCCCGGCCATATTGAGGAAACCTATGCCTTGCCCAACGACGATGCGTGGCTGGCGGGGACCGCCGAGGTCGCGCTGACTTCGCTTCATTCGGGCGAAATCCTCGATCATGTGCAATTGCCGATGCTCTACGCCGGTTTCTCGCCCTGCTTCCGCCGCGAGGCGGGGAGTGCGGGCAAGGATGTGCGCGGACTGCTGCGCGTCCACCAGTTTCTGAAGGTCGAGCAATGGGTGATGTGCGAGGCCGATGAAGCGGTCAGCGCCGAATGGCACGGCAAGTTGCTGGGGCTGGCCGAACAATTGCTGACGCTGATGGAAATTCCCTACCAGGTGATCGAAACCTCGACCGGCGACATGGGGCTGGGCAAATATCGCATGAACGATATCGAGAGCTGGGTCCCGTCGTTGGGCAAATATCGCGAGACCCACAGCTGCTCGACCCTGCACGACTGGCAGGCGCGGCGGGCCAATCTTCGCTATCGCGATGGGCAAGGGAAAGTGCGGTTCGCGCACACGCTCAACAATACCGCGCTCGCCTCGCCGCGAATCCTGGTGCCGCTGCTCGAGAATCACCAGACCGCGGACGGGCGGGTGCGCCTGCCCCAAGCCTTGCGCGGCCTGATGGGCGGGGATGAATATCTCTAGCAACGACGAGGCTCCGCCGCCGTCGTGGATGCGGCTGTACGAGGCGGCATGGCTGGGCGCGCGGGCGTGGCGCGGGATCGGGCACCTCGGGCCGCGCGGGCCGGTCGATGGGCCGCCGGCAATGGTCATTCCCGGCTTCATCGCCAACGACCGCACGACCATGGAATTGCGCCGCGCGCTGGCCGCCGACGGGTGGCGGGTCCATCCGTGGGAGCTGGGCTGGAACCTGGGCGCGCGTGGCGACACGGTCGAGCGGCTCAAAGCCCGGCTCGATGCAATCTGTCCCGATGAACCGATGCTGGTGGTCGGGTGGAGCCTCGGCGGGGTGTTCGCCCGCGCGCTGGCGCTTACTTATCCCGAGCGGGTCAGAGCGGTGGTGACGTTGGGCTCGCCCTTCTCGGGCGATCCGCGCGCCAACAATGTCTGGAAGCTCTACGAGCTGATCGCCGGGCACACGGTCGACGCGCCGCCGATCGAGCGGAACAGCGACAAGCCCGCCGTGCCGACGC
>JBDSOV010000025.1:0-3976 GCA_039914575.1 Sphingomicrobium sp. | reverse complement strand
CTGTACCACCAGCCCGACGACGAATGGTCGGCCGACTGGGACCTGACCGGCATGGCGGCCGATGCCGAACTGCTTCACGCGGTCGGCTTGCGGCTGGCCAACAGCCCGGATTGGCCCAACTGGAGCGAGGATAGCGAATTCCGCGCCGCGCGGGATCGCAGTGCGAGCGAGCGGGGCGGTGCCGCAACGGTTCCGCCACCTGCGCCTCCTGCGCCCGGCGAGCGGGGTTAAAACAATGGCCAATATCAAATTCTACACCAACCCGATGTCGCGCGGGCAGATCGTCCGCTGGATGCTTGAGGAAGTGGGCCAGCCCTACGACACCGAGATCATTGGCTATGACGTGATGCACGACGATGCCTATCGCTCGATCAACCCCATGATGAAGGTGCCGGCGATCGTTCATCGCGGCCAGACCGTGACCGAATGCGCCGGGATCATCGCTTACCTTGCCGAAGCTTTTCCCGAGGCGGGACTGGCGCCGCGCGACGCGGAGAAAGCCGCTTATTATCGTTGGCTGTTCTTCGCCGCGGGACCGATCGAGCAGGCCGTGACCAACAAGGCCAACGGGTTTGAACCGACACCCGAAAAGGGCCGCATGTTTGGCTATGGCAGCTACGACCTGGCGGTGAACACATTGGCCGACCATGTCGCGGGCAACGCCTTTGTCTGTGGCGAACGTTTCACCGCGGCCGACGTCTATGTCGGAAGCCAGGTGATGTGGGGCACCCAGTTCGGCACCCTTCCCTCGCTCCAGCCGTTCCTCGATTATGGTGCGCGGCTGTCGAGCCGCGACGCGTATAGACGCGGCAAAGACATTGACGGAAAACTGATTGCGGAAATTCAGGCCGCCGCAAGCTGAGGGAGCAATACATGGAGCAGGACCAGCGGCAACAAGCGGTCGAGCTGTACGACCGTTACACCCATGAAGGCATGGACCGCCGCCTGTTCATGGCGCGGATGACCGCGATCGCCGGCAGCGCCGCCGCCGCATCGGCATTGGTCGCGACGATTGCTGCCGATCCCGCCGCCGCTGCGATTGTCCCGGCCAACGATCGCCGGTTGCGGACCGGGACGATGAAGCTGCTCGGGACCGGCGGCCTGCCGACCTATAACGCCTACACCGCCGAACCTGCCAATGGAGCGCGCGAAGGGTCGGTGATTGTGATCCACGAGAATCGCGGACTCAACGATCATGGCCGCGATGTCGCGCGGCGGCTGGCCCTGTCCGGCTTCCACGCGGTCGCGGTTGATTTCCTGTCGCCACTCGGCGGCACCCCGGCCGACGAGAACCAGGCGCGCGAGATGATCGGCAAGCTCGACCTGACTGCATCGACCAATCACGCCGTCGCCATGCTCGATCAGCTTGCCAAACGACGCGGCGGCAACGGTAAGGTCGGCGTGGTCGGATTCTGCTGGGGCGGTGCGTTCGTCAACCGGCTCGCGGTCGCGGCCGGAGACAGGCTCGATGCCGGCGTATCCTATTACGGCGTCGCGCCCGACCCCTCGGAAGCGGCCCGCGTCTCGGCCCCGCTAGTCATCCAGCTCGCCGGGCTCGATGAACGGGTCAACAAATCCGCTTTCCCATGGATCACCGCGCTCCGCGCCGCGGGCAGACCGGTCAAATATTTCAACTACGAGGGGGTCAATCACGCCTTCAACAACGACACGTCGACCGAGCGCTATAGCAAGGCCGCGTCCGACCTGGCGTGGAAACGCACCATCGCCGCATTCCGGGCCAACCTGACCTGACCCCCCGCTCATTCGCCATTCAGGATCGCGATGCTTATCGCCTGCCGGGGTTATAAACAGGGTCCAAGTGAATGAAGCCGCTTGATTTTCCGTCCATCGTTAGCAGCTTTCACAGCGCGTCGAACGACATGCTGGCGTCGATTCTCGATCAGAGCGCGGACTGCATCAAGGTGATCGGACCGACCGGCTCGCTCGACTTCATGAACCGCAACGGCCGCTGTGCAATGGGAATCGACGACTTCGCCCTAGTTGCCGGGAAGGACTGGTGGGATATTTGGCCAGAAGAAGCCCAGCCGCTCATCCGCGATGCCGTAGCCAGAGCGCAAAATGGCGAGAATAGCCGTTTCGAGGCGTTCTGCCCGACCGGCAAGGGCGAGTCCCGCTGGTGGGACGTGTCAGTCGCCCCGCTGCGCGACGAGCATGGCACGCTGAAAGGCCTGATCTCGATCTCGCGCGATATTTCAGGCGACATCGTGGCGCGCGAGCTGCGCGAATCGACCGCCGCTGAAATGCGCCACCTGCTGCAGAATGCTTATGCGCTGACCAGTGCGATCGTCATTGCAACCGCGCGCGGCATACCCGAGCGTGAGGCATTCGCGCGCGAAATCGTCGAACGGCTGGCGCGACTGGGCGTTGCCCAGTCGCTGCTGCTGGATGGCGATGCGATCGGCACCGCCACCCTCGACGATCTTGTTCGTCGCTTGATCGAGCCGTTCTGCGGCGATGGCGCCGCGCTCGAGATCGCGCCGCTACCGGGGGTCGAGCTTGACGAGCGGCAGGTGCGGACCCTCGCACTGGTGCTTGGCGAGTTCAGCACCAATTCGAACAAATATGGCGCACTCGGCCATGGCGGGCGGATCGCGATCGACGCGACGATGAACGTCGGGGTCCTAACCCTCAACTGGCGCGAGACGACCGACCGGCCGATCGATGCGCAGCAACGCGACGGCAGCACCGGGCTGACCTTGATCCGCCGCATGCTGGCGGCGCATAACGGCGGACTTGATATCGACTGGCGCGCTGACGGACTTGATATCCGCGTCACCCTGCCCGGCTTCTGACCCTTGCTATCGACCAACAAAAAAGGCCCGGCGGATCGCTCCGCCGGGCCCCTTGTCGAAGCATCGATGAACGGGCCGACTAGCGGCGATCGCCCATGAAGCTGAGCAGGAAGGTGAACATGTTGATGAAGTCGAGATAGAGGTTGAGCGCGCCCATGATGACGGTCTTGCCCATCATGTCGGTGCCCGCGACATGCGCATACATCGACTTGATTTTCTGCGTGTCATAGGCGGTCAGGCCCGCGAACAGCAGCACGCCGATCGCGCTGATCGCCATCTGCATCGCCGGCGACCTGAGGAAGATGTTGATCACCATCGCCACCAGCAGCCCGACCACACCCATGATCAGGAACGTGCCGATGCCCGACAAATCCTTCTTGGTAGTGTAGCCGTAGAGGCTGAGCCCCATGAACGCCGCCGACACCGCGAAGAAGGTCTGCGCGATCGACGTCCCGGTATAGACCAGGAAGATGGTCGACATCGACAGGCCCATCGCAGTCGCGAACGCCCAGAACAGCAATTGCAGCGTCCCCGTCGACAGCCGGTTGATGCCGAAGCTCATTACCATCACGAACGCCAGCGGCGCGAGCATGATCACCCAGCGAAGCGGCGTGGCCATGACTTGCGCGGCCATTCCCGAGTTGGCGAACAGCAATGCAATGATGCCGGTCAACAGCACCCCCGACGCCATGTAATTATAGACTGACAGCATGTAGGACCGAAGGCCCGCATCGCGGGCGGCGCGCGGCACACCGACTGCAATCGCCGGGTCCACGCCGCCAACGTTGCCCGAGACTTGGCGCGGGTCGAACTGGTTCTGCATTTCTTCTCCTCTTCCGGGGGGCCTCAACGACACATCCCCAACGCTAGGCAATATCGGGATTTTTCCCTTCCACTTCAAGGAAAACCGGTCGCACCCTGTCTCGGAGGGGGATAAGGGGGGAAAATGCACCGCCTGTTCGTCGCTCTTCGCCCGCCGCCTTGCGTCCGCGCCGCCTGCCTGGCGGGGATGGAAGACGGGCCGCGCGGCTGGGCGTGGCAGGAGGAAGAGCAACTCCACCTCACATTGCGCTATATCGGCGATGTCGAGCGGCCGGTGGCGGAAGATGTCGCGAGCGCGCTCGGATCGCTCCATGCGCCGCCGATCGACCTCGCTCTGTCGG
>JBDSOV010000167.1:0-3091 GCA_039914575.1 Sphingomicrobium sp. | reverse complement strand
AGGCGGGTCGCGCTGCCGTCGGCGGTCTTGAGCTCCGAGCCTTCGGTGATTGTCCCGCCGAGCACCCGGGCCAGCGCCAGACGCCCGACCGAGCCGCCATGGTTGATCTTGAATGCGTAGAGCGCGGGGTCGGTCACCGACAGGCGTTTGGCGGTGGTGTCGGGTCCCGGCGCTTCGTGGCGCAACGCTTTGAGCAACCGGCGGACGCCCCAGCTGCTGCTGGCCGAGCCGAACAACACCGACACGCCGAGATTTTCGGTGGTTTCGCGGGCGAGATCGGCGAAAATGGTCGATTGCTCTGGCACCTGGTCCATCAGCAATTGTTCGAGCAAATTGTCGTCATGGTCGGCCAACCGCTCGAGCAGCTGGGTGCGCGCCTCGGCTTCGCGTATCGCGAGGTCGGACGGGATGTCGATCCGCTCGGACGAGGCGCCGGGGCGGTAATGGAAGGCGCGTTCGAGCGCGAGATCGACGAAGCCGGTAACTTTCTCGCCCCCCGCGGCATCTTTGGAGCGGATCGGCAATTGGCGGGCAATCAGGGGCGAGACGCTCATTGGCTGCAAAGCCGACAACAGGTCACGGATCCGGCCGCGCGCCTGGTCGACGCGGTTGACGAAGATCATATGCGGGATGCCGAGCTCGTCGAGCATCCGCAAGGACGGGGCGGCGAGGGCGGCGCGGGCGGGATCGGGATCGACCACCACGATCGCCATGTCGGCGGCGGCGATCGCGCTCGCTCCGTCGGCGGCGAAACCGACCGACCCGGGGGCGTCGATGATCGCGAAATGCTCGCCCAGATAATCGAAGTGCATCAAATTGAGTTCGGTCGACCCACCGCGTTGGCGGGCTTCGGGAGAGCTGTCACCGACGCTCGATCCGTTTGAGGTCGAGCCCTGGCGGTCGATTGTGCCGCTGGCGAACAGCATCGCTTCGGCCAGGCTGGTCTTGCCCGCGCCGGCCGGTCCGACCAGCGCGATTGCTCGAGTGCCTTTGGTGGCTCCTTCAGCGGTTTTTGGCATGCGACTCTCCCTCGTCCGTGGTGGCGGGCGCGAGTCGCGAGAAGGCGCGGCTGCGCGCTTCGAAACCGACAGCGTCGGACTCGGGGAAAGGAATTGCAAGAGGGTTGGCGTCATGGCGTTGAGAGTAAGCGACGAAGCAATCCAGCTGGGCGCTGGATCACCTCGCGCAACTTGCAAACGGCCAGAGCCATGGCACAGCTGTTGCGAGTGCGCCGATTTGTGGGGGACCAAGATGATCGAACCGGTACGGCCGATTTCAAGCGGCGACATCGAGCAGGCGCGCAGCCGGATCGCGGGGACCGTGCTTCGGACGCCATTGGTGAAGCTCGATCTCGGCGGCGGAGCGCCGGATATCCGCCTCAAGCTCGAAAATCTGCAGCCGACCAATGCCTACAAGATCCGCGGCGCGGCGAATGCTGTTGCGGCACTGTCCGACGCCGAGCGGGCGCGCGGCGTCTGGACCATCAGCGCCGGCAATGCCGGGCAGGGCGTCGCTTATGCGGCGCGGCAATTCGGCATAAAATGCACCGTGGTCGCGATCGAGACGGCGCCGCGGACCAAGCTCGACCGGATGCGGGCGCTCGGCGCGACCATCGTTCCCGTGTCCTATGACGAGGCGTGGGAGGCGGCGGAAAGCCATCAATATTCGGGGCTCGACGGCACCTTCATCCATCCTTTCGACAATCATGATTTCATCGCCGGACATGGCACCATGGGCCTCGAGATATTGGAAGATGCGCCCGACGTGCATAGCGTGATCGCCGCGATTGGCGGCGGCGGCCTGATCAGCGGCGTCGGCAGCGCCATCAAATCGGCGCGCCCGGATGTCGCGGTAATTGGTGCGGAGCCCGAAACCGCCGCTCCTTACGCTTATTCGCTGCGGGAAGGCGGCCCGCGCAAGTTCCTCGACTGGCAGGCGTCGTTCGTCGATGGCGCGGGCGGAAAAAGTGTTACCGAGCGGATGTGGCAGCGGATGCAGCCGGTCACCGACGGCGCGATCACCGTTTCGCTCGATCAGACCGCCGAGGCGATGCGGCTGATCGCCGAGACAACGCGGACAATCGCGGAAGGTGCCGGCGCGCTGTCCCTCGCGGCCGCGCTCACCGGCCAGGCCGGGCAAGGACCGATCGTCTGCATAGTTTCAGGGGGCAACATCGACCTCAAGACGTTCGCCGAGTTGGTCGCGACCTAGTCAGGCTCCGGAGAGAGGAGCTAGGTCGCCGGGAGCAGTCGCTGGTCGCCAGCCAACCGCAGCAGCGCTGCTTGCAACTTCTCAAACGCGCGCACCTCGATCTGGCGGATCCGTTCGCGACTGACGCCGTAGACCTGCGACAAATCCTCGAGCGTCTTGGGCTCTTCCGACAGGCGCCGTTCGACGAGAATATTCTTCTCGCGCTCGTTGAGGCTTTCCATCGCCTGATTGAGCAAATCGTGGCGGACCTGGCGTTCCTCGTCGTCGGCGACAACTTCATCCTGCAGCGGGCCATTGTCGACCAGGAAGTCCTGCCACTGGCCTTCACCGTCGGTGTCGCGCACCGGGGCGTTCAAGGACGTGTCACCACCCATCGCCATCCGCCGGTTCATCGACACCACTTCGGCCTCGGTGACGCCAAGGTCGGTGGCAATCTTGGTAACGTCGGCGGGCTTCAGATCGCCATCCTCGAACGCGTCGAGCTGGTTCTTCATCCGGCGCAGGTTGAAGAACAATTTCTTCTGCGCCGCGGTGGTGCCCATTTTAACGAGGGACCACGAGCGCAGGATGAATTCCTGGATCGAGGCGCGGATCCACCACATCGCATAAGTGGCGAGGCGGAAGCCGCGATCGGGCTCGAACTTCTTCACGCCCTGCATCAGGCCAATATTGCCTTCGGAAATCAGCTCGCTGACCGGCAGGCCGTAGCCGCGATAGCCCATCGCAATCTTGGCGACGAGGCGCAGATGCGAGTTGACCAGCCGCGCGGCGGCGTCGGTGTCGCCTTGCTCGCGCCACGCCTTGGCAAGCATGAATTCTTCCTCGGGCGCGAGGATCGGAAACTTCTTGATCTCGGTCAGATAGCGATTGAGCCCGGCTT
>JBDSOV010000162.1:0-2583 GCA_039914575.1 Sphingomicrobium sp. | reverse complement strand
TCTATTACAATCCCTATTTCGCCAATTTGAACCTGGCGATGCCGCCGCCGCTGGTGAGCGACGGGCAGGTCACTTATGGTGAAGGTTCGCCCCCGGCGACGGTCGACCAGATGGCCAAGGACGTCTCTGCTTTCCTAGTGTGGACCGCCGAGCCGAAAATGGAGAATCGCCATCGCACCGGCATCGTGGTGGTGATCTTCCTGCTGTTCGCGACCATCCTCGGTTACATGAGCTACCAGAACATCTGGGCCGAGGCGAAGCGCAAGGTGGCACCCAAGGGGCCGCTCGATCCGGACAATAAGACCCGGCGCACGCGGGCCAGCAAAAAGGCCGGAATGCCGAGCTAGTGGTCGCCAGCGCCGATCAGCTGAAGGCGCTGGTCCGCACCATCCCGGACTTTCCCAAGCCCGGGATCGAATATCGCGATATTACCACGCTGCTGCTCGACCGAGTCGGCTTGGCCGTCGCGGTCGATGCGCTGGCGGCCACGATCGAAGAACCGGTCGACCTGGTCGCGGGAATCGAGGCGCGCGGGTTCGCGATCGGCGGCGCGCTGGCGGTCAAGCTCGGCGCCGGGCTGCTGCTGGTGCGCAAGTCCGGCAAATTGCCCGGTGCGACCATCGCCGAGGATTATGCGCTCGAATATGGCACCGACCGGCTGGAAATGCATGTCGACGCCTGTGCGCCGGGCGCTCGGGTCCTGATCGTCGACGATCTGATCGCAACCGGCGGGACGGCTTTGGCCGCGTCGCGGCTGGTGCGGCGGGCCGGCGGCATTGTCGTCGGCGCGCGCTTCCTGATCGATCTCCCGGCGCTGGGCGGCGCGGAGGCACTGCGGGCTGCGGGGGTCGAGGCGATCAGCCTGATGGCGTTCGACGGCGATTAGTGGGTAGCCGTCAGCCGCTTGGCGGCCGCCGCTGCATCAGGACGATCGAGCGATAACGCATGACTGGCTCATCATGCTGGTTGCTGACCACGGTTTCGGTCTTGATCGAGCCAATCTCGGGTTTCGAGCGCGACGGGGTTTTGTCGACAATTGTCCCGACAACGTGGATCGTGTCGCCGGGATGGACCGGTTTGAGCCAGCGCAGTTCATCGAAGCCAGGCGATCCCAAGCCCGCCCATTGCAGTTCCGACAATTTGCGGACGATCACCGCCATGGTCATCGCGCAAGTATGCCAGCCCGACGCCGCCAGCCGTCCGAAATGGGTTTTGGCCGCGGCTTCGTCGCTGAGGTGGAACGGCTGGGGATCATATTTGCGGGCGAATTCTAGTACTTCCTCGCGGGTCACGTCATAGGAGCCGAACTCGGTCGTCGTCCCGACATCGAGGTCTTCCCAATAGATCATCGGTTCACTTTTCCTCGTCGCGATCGGCAGCGACGACCGCAATGCAATTGCGCATTAAGCGGTAGCATGGCGGGACGCGGCAGCGCTAGAATTTGCGACCGATGCGCATGCCGATCGTGCGTGGCTTGCTGATGACCGTGTAGATCTTGCCACCATTCGCGGTGTCCCCAAACTGATCGCCGCAAATTTCTTCGCGGCACTGGATGCCCTTCGACAATTGGCCACGCACATCGAACAAATTCTTGACGAACAGGTCGACGCTCCACTGTCCCTTGTCGAGGCCCGCCGAGACATCCGCTTCGGCATAGGATTTCATGTTGCCGTAAATGTCGTTGACCCCCGGCCTGAGATCGCGTCGGCGCGTGCCTTCATAGGTGAGGACACCCTGGACGTTGGCCTTGATCTCCGAATTGAGGTTCCATTCGTAGCGGAGACTGGTGCTTCCCTTCCACGGAGCGGTGAGCGGAAGTTTGTCGCCTTTTTCGGCAAGGAGATCCAAACCGCCAAGCAAGCCAGCGTTACGGCAGTCTGCAGCCAATTCGTTGAAACAGAAGTCTTCTCTGAGAACCGCATGATTGTATGAAACGCCAGTGCTCCAGGTCAGGCCCTGCATGGGCCGCAGCAGCAGGTCGGCTTCAAAGCCGGTAATTCGCGCCTTGCCGACGTTGCGGACGACGGTCAGGCCGTTCTCGCCCAGCACCGATACCTGCATGCCCTTCCAGTCCTCGATATAGCCAGCGATGTTGAAGTGCGATCCCCGGCCGAAGCTGAACTTGGCGCCGGCCTCGTAATTGGTAAGATAGTCGGCGGCGTATGGCGGGAAAGGGTCGCGGCGATTGACGCCGCCTGGCCGGAACCCGCGCGACCAAGTCGCGTAGAGGAGCAAATCGTCGTTCGGCTTGTAGGTCAGGTTGAGCCGATGAACGAAGCCGGTGTCCTTAATGCGCTTGTCGAGGTTGGTGCAGGGCGAGCCACTGACTTCCGGCGGCCCGAAACATTGCGACACGCCGGTGCTACCGCCGAAGGCATAACCTTCGCCAAAGCCGAAGAAGCCGACCAGCGAATTGTCGAACTTGTAGAAGCGGCCGCCGCCGGTCACGGTCACCTTGGGCGTGATGTCGAAGCTAAGCTCGCCGAAGGCGGCATAGTCGCGGTCGACGCGGAGCTGCTTGGTAAACCAGACATTGTCGGTGCCCGGCACGGTAAGGGCGTCGGCCAGTCCCGGGATCATGTA
>JBDSOV010000155.1:0-5925 GCA_039914575.1 Sphingomicrobium sp. | reverse complement strand
TTTGGTCGCTTCGCCTGACGGTCGCCTCGGCTTAGCGCCGCCCGCGCCCGCGTGGCTGGCCAGCGCCGGCACCGGCGATGTCCTCGCGGGGATCATCGCCGCTTTCCGCGCACGAAATATGCCCTCGTTCGAAGCCGCCTGCGCCGCCGTCTGGATCCACGGCCGCGCTGCCGAGATAGCCGGTCCCGGTATGATCGCCGACGATCTCGTCGCCGCCATCCCGCTCGCCCTGAAGTGAGCGACCCGATCATCCGCATCGCCGCGCGCGGCGACGGGGTCAGCGCGTCGGGCAAGCATGTCGCGTTCGCGGTCCCGGGCGACAGCTTGCTCGACGATGGCACGATTGAACCCGGCCCCGGCCACCAACTGCCGCCATGCCGTCACTTCCCGACCTGTGGCGGTTGCCAGCTCCAGCATCTCACCGACGCGGCTTATGCCGATTATTGCGCCAGTCGCATAACCGGCGCGCTCGCCCAGCACGGGCTGGTGACCGACCTGCGTCCGACCTATCTCTCGCCGCCGCGCACCCGCCGACGAGCGACCCTGCGCGCGCACAGGGCAGGGGCGGGCGTGCAATTGGGCTTCAACGAGGCCGGCACCAACCGGATCGTCGATTTGAAGGAATGCCACGTCCTCGATTCGCGCCTGTTCGCCCTCCTTGGCCCCTTGCGCGGCCTGCTGGCGACGATTCTTCCGACCAGGCGCAGCGGCGAGGTCCAGCTGACGCTCGCCGACCAGGGCGTCGATGTCAGCCTCAAGGGCGTATCGGTCGAGGGCTATGAAGCGGCCGAGGCGCTCAATGCGTTCGCCGAAGGGCAGGGGTTGGCCCGACTCAGCATCGACGAAGGCTTCGGCCCCGAGAATCGCTTCGAGCCGCAGCCGGTGACGGTGAGCCTCAGCGGAAGGCCAGTTGCGTTGCCGTCAGGTGCGTTCCTCCAGGCGACTGCCGATGGCGAAGCCGCGCTAGTTGCGTCGGTCCGCGATGCGGTGGGCGGTGCAGCACGCACTATTGATCTGTTCGCCGGGCTGGGCACCTTCGCCTTAGCGGTCGAAGGCAAGATCGCAGCCGCCGAAGCCGCGCGCGATGCGATCCTCGCGCTAAAATCCGCCGCCCCGCTATTCGAGGTCCAGCATCGCGATCTCTACCGCCGCCCACTCGACCGTTCCGAGCTCGCCGCATTTGATGCGGTGATCCTCGATCCGCCGCGCTCGGGTGCGCAGGACCAGGTGCGCGAAATTGCCGCCTCATCGGTTTCACGCATCGCCTATGTCAGCTGCAACCCCGCGACCTTCGCCCGCGACGCCGAATTGCTGGTCGGCGGCGGTTACAGGCTTGAGTGGGTCCGTCCGGTCGGTCAGTTCCGTTGGTCAACACATGTCGAGCTGGCCGCCTGCCTGACGAGATAGAAGGCCACCGCAACCGCAATCAGCGCCGGGCCGGGAACGCCGATCGAGCCGGCAGCGAGTTGGAGCAGGGTCAGGAACCAGACCCCCAAGGTCAGCCAGCGTCCCGTCGAACCGGGCGGCGACGCGAGTAGCACGGCCGTCGCAAGGGCGAGCGTGTCATAGCTGAGCAGATATGGTGTGCCGAATGCGGCGGCGGCCAGGAACAGCGCCGCTCCCGTGGCGGCGTTGAAGCGCGACCTGGCGAAGGACCACAGGATCAACCCCACCGCGGCGAGGCTGGCGACCGTCTGGAGGCCATAAGCAAAGTCGACCGGAACGTGGATGGTGCGCAAGTTCATGAAGATCGTCGGCATGAACGGGGCTCCGAGCCGTTCGGGGTCGTTCAGCACGCGCGCCTGGGTTGCGGCGCCTTCGCCCAGATAAGCAGTCCAGGTTTCTGCGCCCCACAATAGGCTGGTCAGAGCGACGAGTAGGACGGCGACAAGAACCGCGCTGGCGATGCTCCGCCAATTGCGCTCGGCGAGCAGCAGGATCGGAAAGAAAAGCCCGAGCTGCGGTTTGATCGTGAGCAGCCCGAGGAGCGCACCCGCCGCCAGTGGACGGGAGTGGCGCCAGCGCAATACGGTCAGGATCAGCGCGGCGCCGAGATAGAAGAACTGCCCGGAGATCAGGCCGAACACCGCCGCCGGGCACAGAAGGGAAGCGACAATGATGCGCCGATCGCTGGTCCATCCGCGCAACGCTATGAAAAAGGCGACCGGCCCGATCATCGTCCACAGCATCAACGCCGGAAGGTAAGGCAATCGTCCGAAGGGCGCCGCGACCAACATCACGCTCGGCGGATAGGACCACGTCTGGCCGGGATACTCCAGACCGACATACGGCACCATTGCCGCCTGATAGGTGGCGAGGTCGTAAAAGCGCGCCGGGTCGGAACCCCATGCGGCCTTGCCGGCCATCCATAAGTTGAGGAAGTCGCGCCCGACGACCAGCCCGGTTCCGTCGCGCGGAAGCGATGGCCCAGTGTCGAGCGACATCGCCCACAAGGCGGCATAGACAAGGGCGAACCAGGGCGCGATTCTTGCAAGCAGCGCGATGCGGTCGTCCGCAGCGGTCATAGCGTTAGCCGCGCAACAATCCGGCCGCGGCGTGGATCGTCAGACCGACCAGGCACAGGGTCGACAGAGCGAACAAGGGGAAGCGATATTTGACCCTGTTGATCGTCGCCTGGACGATCGAATGGACAATGCGGAATGCGACATAGCCCCATGCCAGCCAGCAGTTGATCGGACTGTTCTGCTCCATCAGGATCAGCGCAAAGGTGATCGCATAGAAGATCGTCGGCTGTTCCAGCAGATGGGTGTAATTGTGCGACTTCCAATTGACCTGATCGGGCAGCACTCCTTCGAGATTCGCACCGCGGCCGCCGACGGTCTTGCTGACATCGATTCCGACCTTTTTCATCGCCGGCATGCGCGTTACCGCCATCCAGGTGAGCATTACCAAGGTCCACGCGATCAGCGCGACAATCGGTCCGAGCAATGGGCTGTACGTCATTGGTGTTCCTTTAAATGACCGCGCACACCGCAACACCGATCAGGATGATCAGCGCGACCGAGGCGAGCAGGAAGATGCCGAAGCGGAAACGGATGCGGTTGCTGATCGACTGGACCAAGCTGTGAACCACGCGCAGGCCGACATAGGCCCAGGCGGAATAGAGTGCGATCGGGCTTTCGCAATTGGTCAACACGAGCACGAGGCTCGCCGCGTAGAATAACGTCGGCTGCTCCATCAGATGATTGTAATTATGCGACTTCCACTGGACCTCTGGCGGCAGGATCTTGTCGAGGTCGGATCCCTGACCGCCGACCCGGTTCTTGAGATCGACCCCGGCGTTGATCATCGCTGGAATGCGCACCGCATACATCCAGATGAACATGATCGCCGACCAGGCGAGCAGCGCCACGACCGGCTGCAGCAGCGGATGGTTTTGCATGAGAAAGCCCCCTCACGATGGTTCGCGAGGTGGCATCATGCCGTAACGGTAGCGAAACGCAACTAGAAGCTGGATCCGGGTCAAGTCCGCGAAGACGGCCTGTCGGGGCCGTCAGTCGAACAATTTCGCAAAGGCGCGCTTGGTGCGAGTCTTCCAGTGGCCGCGATGGTAAGCGTCGCTGGCCAGCAGCGGCAGCACCGACGTAGCTTCGGCATAGACCATCTGCTCGAGCGCGGTGCTAACCTTGCCCCACGATGCCGCTTCTTGCAGCGTCGAGGAGGAGCAAGCGCCGTCGCGGACATCGGCGACGGTGATCTGGACCGCATATTTGTGGACTTCGACATTGTCGTGGCCGAGGATTTCGGCGCACACCACTGTGTCCTGAGCGAAATTCTTGGGCACCCCGCCACCAATCATTAGCAGCCCGGTGGTCCCGGCCTTGATCTTGATGTCGGTCAGCTCGCGGAAATCGGCGATCGAATCCATCGTCATATAATGGCCGCCGCGCTTCATCGCATCGACCTGGTGCTTGACCAGGCCAAAGCCCGCCGAGCTATCGGTGAACGCCGGGCAGAAAATCGGCACGTCATGTTCGTAAGCGAGCTTGACCAGGCTATTGTCTTTCTTGCCATTGGCGACAAGCCACTTGCCCATTTCCTTGATGAAGGCGCGGCTCGAATATGGCCGGGGCTCAAGGCTGTCGGCGATCTGGCCGATGGTGAAATCGCAATCCTGCAGCGCGATCTCGTCGATGTAGGTGTCGTAAATACGGTCGATATAGAGCGAGCGCAACGTATCGTCGTCGGGGATTTCGAGCGCCTGATAATGCTTGTGGCCAAGTGCTTCGAAGAAATCCATGTCGACGATCGCAGCGCCGGTGGCAACGATCGCGTCGACCATGTTCGACCGCACCAGCTCGGCATAGAGATCCATGCAGCCACCAGCTGAAGTCGAGCCCGCGATCACCAGGATGACCGAGCATTTCGGGTCGGCCAGCATCTGGTTGTAGAGGTCGGTGGCGCGGGCAAGGTCGCGGCTGGTGAAGCTCATCTTGCCCATCGCCGCGACGATCGGCCGCGCGTCGAAGCTGGTGATATCGATATGCTCGACCGGCGACGACAATAGCTTCGCTTTGCGAATGTCGTTGACCTTGGGTTCGTCGCTGGTCTTGATGAGCGTCTCGGTGGTCATTTGGCACTCCAGTGGGGAGATGGATTACAGCGTAACGACGTTTGAGCCGCCTTCGCGTTCCGGCATCTCGATATACAGCGAAGACATCGGTTCGTCATCGACGATCACCCGGTCGCCAACCCCGAATCCGTTGAAGGCGGTGCGCATCGCGCAGCCATAGGCGCCAAGCATGCCAATTTCGATATAGTCGCCTGCAGTAACATCGCCGGGAAGCTCGAATGGGCCGGCCATATGGTCAAGATCATCGCAGGTTGGGCCGTAGAAGCTGAACGCCATCGGCCGCGTGTCGGATTGCTTGGCACGGATCAGCTCGACCGGATAGCGCCAGCCGATATGCGCCGCATCGAACAAAGCGCCATAGGCCCCGTCGTTGATGTACAATTCGTCGCCGCGGCGCTTTTCGACGCGGACCAGGACGCTGGCATATTCGGCGCACAAGGCGCGGCCCGGCTCACACCACAATTCCGCCGAATAGCTGATCGGCAACGCTTCAAAGGCATTGTGGATGACCTCGAAATAGGCCTCGAGCGGGGGCGGCTCCATTCCGGGGTAAGAGGAGGGGAAGCCGCCGCCGACATCGACGATGTCGACCGTCACCGCAGCCTCGACGATCGCGTCGCGGACCCGGCTCATTGCCTCGACATAAGCCGCCGGGCTCATCGCCTGACTGCCGACGTGGAAGCAGATGCCAAGCGCGTCGGATGCTTGCCGCGCGGCCATTAGCAACGCCTTCACTTCATGCGGCTCGGCCCCGAACTTGGCGGCGAGGCTCAATTTGGCATGGTCCGAACTGACCCGCAGCCGGACCAGCAGGTTGAGGTCGCTCGCCGGGATGCCGTCGATGGCGGTAGCGCGGACAATCTTGTCGAGCTCTTCGAGCGTATCGAGGCTGAAGGTTTTTACATTGTGGGTGAAATAGGCCTCAGCAATCGCTTCCTCGGCCTTGACCGGATGCATGAAGCACAGTTCCGCTTGCGGCAGCGTTTCCGCGACGAGCCGCACCTCGCCGAGCGAGGCGACGTCGTAATGCGTGACGCCGGACTCCCACAGGACTCTGAGCAATTCAGGCGAGGGGTTGGCTTTGACCGCATAGAGCGACTTGCCGGGAAACTTCTCGACGAAGAATCGGGCGGCACGGGCCGCGGCGTGCGGACGTAGCAAAGTCACCGGCTGGACCGGACGACCAAGGGCGATTGCGGCGGCAGAGCCACCGTCAGGGGCTTTCGCTAGCCCCAGCGCGCGAGGATATTTGTGCAACTCAAGGGACCTCCAACTGTCGGTAAGAGAAAAGCTGCCTTGCGGTTGGAAGTCCCATGGGGCAGCGGAAGCGC
>JBDSOV010000151.1:0-2658 GCA_039914575.1 Sphingomicrobium sp. | reverse complement strand
CGCAGCAGACTAGGCGAGCGGTCAAAGCCAAGCAAGCTTTGCGCGGGCCCGGCGACCGAGCTACGCCAGACGCGATGGTTACGCTGGATCCGACCCCTTTTCCACTCGATCACCTGACCAAGCGCGGGCGACCCGGGGTGGCGGCGCTGATCGCCGATGGGCGGACGCTGGATTATGCAGCGCTTGAGGAGAAGGTCGCCCGCACCGCCGCGGCCCTGCTCGTCCGTGGTCTTGTTCCGGGTGACCGCGTTGCAAGTTGGATGGGGAAGACCGCACTCGCCTGCATCCTGCCGCTCGCGGCGGCGCGGGCGGGGCTGGTGCATGTGCCGATCAACCCGGTGCTGCGCCGGGCGCAGGCGGAGCACATCCTCTTCGACAGCGGGGCGGCGTTGCTGATCGCCAATCGCGCGCGGCTCGAGACGATCGAGACACAGGCCACAGCGGTTGCGCTCGAGGACTGGCAAGTTGGCAGCGAGCGCCTCGGTTTCTCGGCGCGCGATCCCCAGTTGCTGGCCGCCTTGCTCTACACCTCGGGCTCGACCGGGCGGCCCAAGGGAGTGATGCTGAGCCACGCTAATCTGTGGCTCGGCGCGATCAGCGTGGCGCATTTTCTCATGCTTACCCCCGCCGACCGGACGCTGTGCTTGCTCCCGCTGGCGTTTGATTACGGCCAGAGCCAGTTGCTCGCCGCCTGGGCGTCGGGGTCGTGCGCCATCGCCTTCGATTACCTCCTGTCGCGCGACGTGGTGCGCGCGGTCGGACGTCATGACGTCACTTGTCTCGCGGGGGTGCCGCCCCTGTGGCACCAACTCGCCGATCAGGCGTGGGACGGAAAGGGGGCAAGCCTCACCACCCTCACTAACAGCGGCGGCCATTTGCCCGAACCGCTCGTCCGCCGCCTGCGCGCGCTATTCCCCGAGGCACGACTGCATCTGATGTATGGCCTGACCGAAGCGTTCCGCTCGGCCAGCCTCGATCCGGCTCTGGTCGACTTGGCTCCTGACAGCGTCGGCACCGCCATCCCCTTCGCCGAGCTTCGCATCGCCCGCCCCGACGGCAGTAATGCCGCACCGGGCGAGGAGGGCGAGCTGGTCCATTCGGGGCCGCTGGTGGCGCAGGGCTATTGGAACGACCCGACCCGCACCGCCGCGCGCTTCAGGAACGGTGAAGTGTGGTCGGGCGACACGATGGTGATCGGCGCCGACGGCTTGCTCCGCTTTCGCGCCCGCGACGATGCGATGATCAAGACCAATGGCAATCGCGTCAGCCCGACCGAAATCGAGGAAGCCGCCTTGGCCTCCGGCGCCATGGTCGAGGCTGCCGCCTTCGGGGTCGCGGACGACAAGCTGGGTCAGGCGATCCTCCTGGTCGGGGTGCCGCGCGGCGACGAGGCGGAACAGCGCCTGCGCGCTCACTTCGCGGCCGAGCTTCCCGCCTTCATGCGACCGCAACGGATTGTCCTGATCCCCCAAATGCCGCTAGGGCCGAACGGCAAGCTCGATCGCGCCGCGCTGCGTGCCGAATTTGAGCAGAGGGAGCCGCGATGAAGGGCATGGGGGCAATTCCGGGCGGCTTCGAAGCCAATGCCGAGGGCGCGCTGATGATCGGCGGCTATGACGCACGCTGGCTGGTCGATAAGGCCAAGGGCACTCCGTTGTTCGTCTATGACAATGATCTGATCGGCTCAAAGATTGCCTTGTTCCGGGCCGCTTTACCTGATGGGATTGGCTTGCATTATGCTGTCAAAGCAAACCCTTACCCGCCATTGCTAGAATGGATTTGCAAGTTCGTCGATGGCTTCGACATTGCATCCGAGGGTGAATTGGCTGCGCTTGAGAAGGTCGATGCCTGCTGCCTACCAATGAGTTTCGCCGGCCCCGGCAAGACCGATCGCGAGCTTGGACGCGCGGTTCAGGCGGGCGCCACAATCAGCCTCGAAAGCGAAGGCGAGGCGGCGCGATTGCTCGATATCGCCGGCCGGCTCGGCATTCGCCCAAAGGTGATGGTGCGGGTCAATCCGCCGTTCCAGCTCAAGGGCGCGGGGATGAAGATGGGCGGCGCCGCATCGCCGTTCGGGATCGACCACGACAAGGCTGCCGACGTGGTGCGCGGGCTGATCGAGGCGGGGGCCGACTGGCGCGGGCTGCACATTTACCCCGGCTCGCAATGCCTCGACTGGGCGGCGATCGTCGAAGCGCAAGGCGCGAGCGTGACTTTGGCCGGGCAAATCGCCGACGCCGCCGGGGCCGAGCCGCCCGAGGTCAATTTGGGCGGCGGCTTTGGCATCCCCTATTTCGCGGGGGAGGCGCCGCTCGATCTATATTCGCTCGGCCAGGCGATGGGCGACATGCTCGCCGAATGCCCCCCACCGCTGTGCGCGAGCCGTTTCACGCTCGAGCTCGGGCGCTGGCTGGTGGGCGAAGCCGGGGTTTATCTGACCCGCGTCACCGACCGAAAGGAGAGCCGCGGCGAGACCTTTCTCGTCACCGATGGCGGGCTCCACCACATGCTCGCCGCGAGCGGAAATTTCGGGCAGTTGCTGCGCCGCAATTACCCGGTGGCGGTCGCGACGCGGTTTGGCTCGCTGGTCGAGGAAACGGCCAGCGTGGTCGGCAATTTGTGCACCCCGCTCGACATTATCGCCGACCAGGTCGAATT
>JBDSOV010000075.1:0-11833 GCA_039914575.1 Sphingomicrobium sp. | reverse complement strand
GCCTGCAAAAACCGCGACCGATCCGCCTTGGCGAACGGCGCCGGGCCGCCGGTGATGCCGTCGGCGCCGACCCGCAAATCGGCCATGATCGCCCGGGTTGCGATGGCCGCGCCGATGCCGGCATTGGTGAATGGCTTGCCGTTGTGGCCGAGCACCGTCGCCTCCGCCTTCAGCGCCCGGTCGGCGAGCAAGATGTCTCCGGTAACGACCACATCCTTGGCGCCCGCCGCCTCCGCGATCCAGTCATCCGCCGCGTCGAACGCGTCGCTCACCACCACCCGCTCGATCAGCTCATGCTCGGGAATGCGGAGCCGTGCATTGCTCACCACTTTGACCGCCACCCCGTGCCGAAACGCGACGCGATACACTTCCTCCTTCACCGGGCAGGCATCCGCGTCGATCAAGATGCGGACATCAGGCACGTTCGTCGACCAGGATTCGGATTTGGACAGCGCTCAACGCGCCGCGTTCCTAATCGAAGAGCTCTTCAAGGAAGCCCTTGCGGCGCTTGTGCGGCTTATGACCGTAACCATGCCCGCCATAGGGCTGCTGTTGCTGTTGCTGCCCCCATGGTTGCTGCTGCGGCGGCGGCGGAGCATGTTGCGGCGCGGCCTGGGCCGGCACCGGCGCGCCGTCGGCGGCATTGCGCTCGATGATCTTGTCGAGCTCGCCGCGATCGAGCCACACCCCGCGGCAGCTCGGGCAATAATCGATCTCGATCCCCGATCGCTCGCTCATCACCAGCGTGGCGCCGTCGTTGGGGCAGGCCATTGGCGCAAAAGCTTGGGGCGGGCCGGAAGCATTGGGCATCATGTCACTCCTGGAAATTGTCACTCGGTCCGACATGGGGGCTCGCCGGGCGATGGCAAGGCGCCGCCGGAAGCCTTCGCCTCCGGTCGCAATCGCCTCACCGCTTCCGCGCCACCCCGGTGCGGACGGCGCTCAACGCTTGATGTTGTCGAGGCCGCGAACCACGCCTTCCTTGGTCGACGGGTTCGATGCATTCTGCTTCTTCGGCTTGTCCGCCTTGGGTTTGCGCGCTTCCTTGCTCGACTTCTTCTGGCCCTTTGCCATGGTCACTTCCTCACCTGTGGGCGCCATGCCCTCACCCGAGCCTAACCGCTTTGCCGCGCGACGCCAAGAACAGGCCGCCGCCCCTGATGGGGGACGGCGGCATATTCATTCAGGGGTGCCAGCTTACGCCGGCTGGAAGGTCCGGCCGAAGCTCATCCCGACGCCTCGGACAGGACGGCGCACAGCGTGCGCTTTGGTGTCGGACAGCGTGGCCAATGCGTCGGGAAGGCCCGCCATCGGCGACACCGGCTCCGCCATGCCGGCGGCAACTTGTCGCTCACGCCGGTCGAAGAAGGCGGCGCGTTGCAGCCTTTTCTTGAGCGACAGCGACGGATTGTCGGGCGTCGGGCCGCGGCGCGCGGCTTCGATCCAACCCAGCGACGGCGCCGTTTCGCGCGGCGCATTGCCCCAGTTGAACACCGGCTTGGCGCCGAGCGGGGCGGCCACGGTGATCGGCGCGGTGGCCACAGGCGCAGCGACGATCGGCATCGCCCCGGCGCGGTTCATCGCCGGCTCGCGGAAGGTCTCGTCGACCATGACATCCTCCTCGCGGCGGCGGCGGCGCATGGCGAATCCGACACCGGCAAGCGCAAGGATGCCCAGACCGGCCGCACCGGCGATCGGCAGGACGTCGTCAATGCTGGTCGAATCGGCGGCAGCGACCGGGGTGGCGGCAATCGGCTCGGGCAAAGGCGCAACCATCGCCGGATCGAACGGCGGCGTGGCCTCTGCAAGCGGCGCTGTGGGCGCGACGCTGGCGGTCGGCGCGACGGTCATTGGCGCCGGAGCACGAGCCGAGCGGGCCGGCGGCGCGGTGGTGGCGCGGGCCGAGCGCGTGGTCCGCGTCGTGCGAGTGGTGGTCGTGGTGGTGGTTGCGGTCGGGGCAAGCGGGTCGCTCACCGCCTCGGGGGCTGGAGTCGATTCGGTCGGCAGGGGCGTGTCGGCGACGAGCGGCGCCGGATCGGCGGTAACCGGCGCGGCCTCCTGCGCCATTGCGGGCGTGGAAAGAAGGACAGTAGCTGCGGCAATCGCGGCCAGGCCCGAGCGGTTCATCAGGGTCATGTTGTTCATGCCCATCCAACCGAGCCGAACCGCTTCCGGCCCCATCGTTTCCGGCCAAGCGAGCCTGACGCTGCGATGGAGCGATGTTAGTAGCGACTGTTAACGATGGTTTTCGGCATGCGAGGGACCGCTGCCCCGGTCCGGCTGCGGGAACAGGTGACCGGAATTGGCGGTGCCTGCGGCGATCAGCGCGGGGTAGGTGCGGGTGATGTCATAGGCCCGTCCGTCGAGCGTCGAATCGATCGCTTCGGTCATGCTGACCAAATAGAGGGTTTTTATCTCGTGCATTTTTTCCAGCCGCGCCTTGACGTCGCCATATTTGCCGACCCGCGCACCTTCAACGGCGACGACAACCCGGGCGGCGGTTTCGCCTTCGGGCAGCAGCGTGGCGGTGAACGTCATCAGCGGACTCGCGTCGGCGGTAATTTTCCAGATGATGGTCGAGGAACTGGAACTGTCGACAATCGCCTCGGTGTCGGCGCTTCCGCCGAACATATAGAGCGGCACCTCGACCGTGTGCAGCAATTGGCGGATCTCGCCGGGCGGGCGCTGGTAAACCTCACTTTGGTGCTTGCCGCATGCCGCGATGGCGATGCCTGCGGCAACGATCACCATCGCGCGCAAAATGCCGGTCGTCGTTTGCAATCGCCGCACCTCATTCCCCCGCTAGATTGCCGGAGAGATAGGCTCGCAGTGGTTAAGAATCGGCGAGCACCGAGCCTAGCGCTTGAGCGCCTTGACCGCCGCCAGCGACTTTGAGACATGATCCTTCCAGTCCATTTCGCTGTGGACCATCACGATCCGGCCGTCGCGGGCGATGACAAAACTGGTGCGGTTGGACAGGCCGACCACCGGAATGGCGACGTCATAGGCCTTGATCACCTTTTTGTCGGCGCGGGCCACCGGAAAGGCGCTGCGACAGCCTTCGATCGAGAATTTCTTGAGCGTTTCGAGATTGTCGGCGCTCATCCCGATCACCCGTGCACCGGCGGCCTTGAATTCGGGCATCGCCACGCTGAATGCATGGGCCTCAAGCGTGCAGCCCTTGGTAAACGCCTTGGGATAGAAATAGAGCACCACCGGACCGTGGCGAAGCTGTTCGGCCAAAACGAGCTTGAACGGCTTGCCGCCGATTGCGCCCTGGGTGACGAAATTGGGGGCCTTCGTGCCCTCCGGAAGAGCGGCGGCGACGGGGACTGCAACCAGTGCCAAGGCCATAGCGGTCAAAGTGAAACGCATGTCGATCTCCGCTGCAAAGGACGCAGTCTAGCGCGGGCACCACAATGTGACCATCGGCTGTTTTGACTCAGTGTGCGAGGGCGTGGGCCGTCATCCCGCGGATCCGCCGACCGTGGATCCAGCTCTTGCCTTCGCCAATCGTCAGCACCGGGGTGAATTGCCGATTGCTCTGCGCCAGCATCGGTCGACCGACGCGATCGTCGAGCACCATGAAGCCTTCGGGAGTCCGGGCGAGCAGGACGATATGCGCGCCGATCGGTTTCTGCCGACCGATGCTGATGTAGAGATCGCGCGATTTGAACCCGGCGGCCTTGAGCGCCTGCATCTCGACGATCGCGATATCCTCGCTGTCGCCCGCACCGCGGCGAAGCGTTTCGCCGGCATTCGCCCAAAGATCCGCAACATTCATGGTTTCAAGATCTGTGGCCCACTTCACCCGCGCCAGCACCTCACGTTGAACAATGATCAGCTGTTCCGCCGCAGGCAGCCCGCGTAGCTTTTCGGCAATGGCGAGGATCGCGGGGTCGTTGCGGTCGGCGAGCGAGACGCGGCGAAAACGTGAATCGTAAAATGTGACGCCCGCATTGATCGCGGCGGTGCCGAAAACATCGGGACTGACCGGCCCGTTGATAATTGCTGGCCGGACCGAAATGTCGCGCAGGCGGTCGAAGCGGCTGAAAGAGAAATCGGACCCGACGGCGCTCTGGGCAATTGCGGAACTGGCAAGGAAAGCGCCCGTGATCGCGAGCATCACGCGATGCGGCATGGAAATCATAGTGGCTCCCGAGTTTCCCCTCAAGACGCCAAAGCTGAACTGCGGTTCCCGTTAAGAGAAGAGGTTAACGGCAGTATGAGTTTTTTAATTGCTGAGTTGTTGTAGGAGCGCAACAATCACTATGAATGGCCGGTTATTCCAGCTGTCATCGCGTGGTCGATCCGACGATCCAGACCAGCGACATCAGCACTACCACGAGCAACAGCGAAATACCGAGGACATAGCGCACGATGTGCGGCTGCGAGCCGCCGCTGGCTTCGGTTTCGGTGACATGCACTTCGTCGCCCTGGCGTTCCATGAAACTTACCTCCGTCAATCCCGGTTCGGACCGGCGGGATCATATCCTGCTTCGGTCCTGCCCGGTAGGGGATGCGCGAACTTAGCGATCGGCGGCTAGCCATCCGGTCAGGATGTAGAGCAGGATCGTCACCGGTCCGGCGAGCAGCGTCGCGCCGATCAATGCCAGGCGAATGATCAGCACATCGATCCCGGTCCAGTCGGCAAGTCCCGAGGCAATGCCCATGATCTTGCCGTGCGGGCGATTGAGAGCGAAACGTCCGTTCATTGGAGAAACCTTTCCTTGGAATGCGTCAGGCGATCGGCGTTCAGGCAATTGGAAGCGGGCCGACCGCGGCGCTGACAAACAGCATGGCGCAGACAAAAGCACCGGCAAACGCGACGGCGGCATCGCGGACTGGGACGAGTGAGACGAACATTGATTTAACTCCCTTTTGTCACCCCCGATGGGTGATACATCCTTCAATGCAGGGAGTGTGCCAATTCAAAAATACCCAACGAAAACAATGATCGCCCCAGGCAGCTAAAAAATATCCCATGAAATTGCCACCAGTAGTTGGCATATTGTCCGAACTTCGCGTCAGTACGGGTCGCCAGGGAAGGCCGCACGCTGTGGATGGCACGGGTTCAATGAACGAAAGAAAGCGAAGGCTGGCGCCATGTCGCGCTCATAATTGCCGGTGGGATGAATGATCGGCCCGAAAATGCCGCGCTTGGTCGGATAATCGGGGCCGGCGCAGACGATCGGAACGCCGGCGCGAAGCGCAATCTGGTAAAATCCGGTCTTCCATTTCGTGGTGCGGGCGCGGGTGCCCTCGGCGGCTACGATTAGCAGGAAATCGTCATGGACTCGGATCTGTTCGACGATTTGGCTGACCAGATCCTGCGGCGCGCGTCGATCGACCGGCACCCCGCCGAGCGCGCGCATGAAGCGGCCGAGGGGACCGCGAAACAGGCTCTGTTTGCCGATGAACCGCACACGCCGCCCGACCGCGTACACAGTGCCGAGGAAGACGAGGAAGTCCCAATTGCTAGTGTGCGATGCGCCGATAATGACGAATTTGCGGGTCGCCGGCAGCGTGCCGTGAGCGGTCCAGCCGCTGCGTCGATACCAAGTCAGCAACAGCCACAACACGCTTCGCGAGGCCGGCCCGAGGGGCGGGAAATCTCGATCCACGGTGTTCGAAGACCCCATCACCGACCGGCATGCGGCTGTGGCGCGGGAGAGTCCAGCAGGGATGGGCTTAAGCGGCCTTTGAGTCGCTCGACACTCGGGCAGGGCTATGCGCGGCGGCCGGCCGGGCTGAGCTCTTTTGGCATTGCGCGATCAATGTCGGGAAATCGAGGTCGCTGTTTGTATCGAGCGCGCTGGCGCGGGCAGCGGCGCATAGCGAGGCGTTCTCATAGCGCGGGGCGAGGGTGGCGACGGTCTGGCACGAAGCGCCGCTGTCGGCACATCCCAGGATCGCAATGAAATAACCGACCGGGCCCATGGCGCTCTCCACTGTACAACTGCCTTAACCCCTGAATTTAACCTGCGGTTCCAATCGCTTCGTCGATTGCGTTGCGGCAGGCCACGCGGCCCCCTACCTGTGGCATGATGGACACCAATCTCGACGAGCTGCCCAAGGACAAAGGAAGCTTCGCCGTGTTGTGGCGCTTCCTGCCGATGTTGTGGCCCAAAGGTGAAGCCGAGCTCAAGTTGCGGGTGGTGGTCGCGGTGGTGCTGGTGCTGGCGGGAAAGGCGATCACCCTGGTCATGCCGTTCGCGTACAAAGCAGTGGTCGACGCGATGTCGGGCGACACGGCGGCAATCGGCGCGGTGGCGATGCTGGTGGTGGCTTATGCCGCGGCGCGGTTCGGCGGGGTTTTGGCCGAAAATCTCCGCAATGCGGTGTTCGAAAAGGTCGGGCAGGATGCCGCCCGGCGGCTGGCGGCGCGGGTGTTCCGCCACATCCATTCGCTAAGTCTTCGCTTCCACCTCGAGCGGCGCACCGGATCGCTGAGCAAGATCGTCGAGCGAGGGACCAAAAGCATCGACATGATGCTATATTTCCTGTTGTTCAACATTGCCCCGACGATCATCGAGCTGGTCGCGATCTGCATCATTTTCTACATCAAGTTCGGCGCCGGGCTGGTCGCGGCGACGCTGGCGATGGTCGCCATCTACATCGTCTTCACCCGCTATGTCACCGACTGGCGCAACGCGCTCCGCCGCGAGATGAACGACGTCGACAACCAGGCGATCGGTCGCGCCGTCGACAGCTTGCTCAATTACGAAACGGTCAAATATTTCGGCGCCGAGGAACGCGAGGCCAAGCGCTACGACCAGGCGACCGGTGCCTTCGCCCGGGCCGCGACCAAGAACGAGACCAGCCTGGCGTGGCTCAACATCGGCCAGAGCCTGATCACCAATGTGATGATGGCGGGCGCGATGGCATTCACTGTGTGGGGCTGGAGCACGGGGCGCTTCACCCCCGGCGATCTAGTGCTGGTCAATGCGCTGCTGATGCAATTGTTTCGTCCGCTCGACATGCTCGGCTGGGTCTATCGCTCGATCAAGCAGGGGCTCATCGACATGGAGCAGATGTTCCTGTTGCTCGATACGCCGGCCGAGATTGTCGATGCACCGGATGCGGCGGCATTGGTGGTCGCCGATGGCCATGTTCGGTTCGAAGACGTGGCCTTCGGCTACGAGCCCGAGCGGATCATCCTCAAAGGGGTGAGCATCGATGTGCCGGCGGGGACGAGCTGCGCGGTGGTCGGGCCATCGGGCGCGGGCAAGTCGACCCTCGCGCGGCTGCTTTACCGCTTTTACGACCCGACCGATGGCCGGATCACGATCGACGGCCAGGACATTGCCACCGTGACCCAAGACAGTTTGCGCGGGGCGATCGGGATCGTCCCGCAGGACACGGTGCTGTTTAACGACACCATCGGCTATAACATCGCCTATGGCCGCGACGGTTCCAGACAGGATGAGGTCGTGGTAGCCGCCAAAGGCGCGGCGATCGACGGCTTTATTGCGGCCTTGCCCAACGGCTATGACGCGATGGTCGGCGAGCGTGGATTGAAATTGTCGGGCGGCGAGAAACAGCGCGTGGCGATCGCGCGCACCCTGCTCAAGGATCCGCCGATCCTGATCCTCGACGAGGCTACATCGGCGCTCGACAGCCGCACCGAGGAAGCGATTCAGGCGACGCTCGACGGGGTGGCCCGCAACCGCACCACGATCGTCATTGCCCACCGCCTGTCGACCATCGTCGGCGCCAACCAGATCGTGGTGCTCGACGACGGTCGCGTGGTGGAACGCGGGACACATGGCGAGTTGCTCGCCAAGCAAGGTCTCTATTCGGAACTGTGGGCGCGGCAGGCTGCGGAGCGCGAGCTTGAGGGCATTATCGAATGAGCCTCGAGGTTTTGCTCCATGACCGCTTCGGTTTCTCGGCGTTTCGCGGGGTGCAGCGCGAGGTGGTCGAGCGCGCGCTGGCGGGCAAGCATACGTTGGCGGTGATGCCGACCGGGGCAGGCAAATCATTATGCTACCAATTACCCGCGCTCGAGCGGCGCGGCACCGGAATCGTGATCTCGCCATTGATTGCGCTGATGCACGACCAGGTGCGGAGTGCCGATGCGTTCGGGGTCCGGGCGGCGGCGCTGACCAGCTTGAGCGAGGATCCGCGCGGCATCCGCGATGCGCTGCGCGACGGCCAGCTCGACTTGCTCTATGTCGCCCCCGAGCGCGCCACCATGCAGGATTTCCAGCGCTTGCTCGAGGAGATACCGATCGCCCTGTTCGCGATCGACGAGGCGCATTGCGTCAGCGAGTGGGGGCATGACTTCCGCCCCGATTATCGCCTGCTGCTGCCGCTGCTCGACCAGCATCGCAATGTTCCGCGGCTGGCGCTGACCGCGACCGCCGACCGGCGCACTCGGGCCGACATTCTGGTCCAGCTCGGCATCCCCGAGGAAGGAATGATCATCGCCGGGTTCGACCGGCCCAACATCCGCTATCACGTCCGCCCGCGCGACGGGATCGGCAGCCAATTGAAAATGTTGCTCAAGGACCAGCCGGGGCCGGGTATCGTCTATGCCACCAGCCGCAACGCGACCGAGAAACTGGCCGAACAGCTTGGCTCGGGCAACCGACGCGCCTTGGCCTATCATGCCGGACTGGACGGCGGCATACGCCAGCGCAACCAGGCCGCGTTCGTCGCCTCCGAGGATATGGTGATGGCGGCGACTGTCGCGTTCGGGATGGGGATCGACAAGCCCGACGTGCGATTTGTCGCCCATGCCGGAATCCCCAAATCGATCGAGGCTTATTATCAGGAAACCGGTCGCGCCGGGCGCGACGGCGATCCCGCCCAGGCGTGGCTTTACTGGGGGGCGGAGGATTTCGCGCGGGCACGGCGGCGGATCGAGACCGAGATTGAGGAGGCGCGGCGTCCGGCCGAGCGCGACCGGCTCAATACGCTGGCGGCGTTCGTGGAGGCGGCGACCTGCCGCCGGGCGATCCTGCTTCGACACTTCGGCGAGACCCCGCCCGAGGCGTGCGGCAACTGCGACAATTGCCTTGATCCGCCGGCGACGATCGATGTCACCGAGGTAGCGCGCAAATTATTGAGCGCCGCATTCCGCACCGAGATGCGGTTCGGGATCGCGCATCTCGCGGCGGTACTGGGCGGCGACGATAATGAGAAAGTGCGCCAATTTGGGCATCACAAACTGAGCGTCTTCGGGATCATGAATGACGACGAACTGGCGCTGGTAAGGCCAGTGGCGCGCAGCCTGCAAGCACGCGATGCGTTGCGGGCCGACGATTATGGAGGGTTGAGCTTTGGCCCGGCGGCGAAGGGTTTTTTGAAGGGCGAAGAGCGGCTGGTGATCACGGTGCCGCCCAGGAAGGTCCGGCGGACGCGGGGGAGTTCGCCCGATATGCCGCACGATCCTTTGTTCGAGGCATTGCGCACTTGGCGGCGCAACCGGGCGAAGGAACTGGGGGTGCCTCCGTATGTCATCTTCCATGACTCAACCTTGCGCGATGTGGCGGCGAGCAAGCCTTCGTCGCTGAACGCGCTTTCCGCAATCGATGGGATCGGCGATACGAAGCTGGAAAGACATGGCGAGTCGCTACTTTTGGCGCTGGCCACGGCAATGGAGACGAACGATGCAACGGCAGCTTGATGACAAGACCTTCGTCTGCGGCCAGATCACGCCCGACGAGGTTGCGGCGATCCGCGATCTCGGCGTGACGATGATCGTCAACAACCGACCCGACAATGAAGATGTCGGGCAGCCGACCAGCGCCGAGATCGAGGCCGCGACCAAGTCGGCGGGGATGGAGTATCGCCACGTGCCGATCGTCCGCGGCATGGGGCCCGCCGATGTCGAAGCGATGCGCGAGGCATTGGGCGCGGTCGGCGACGGCAAGATGGTCGCCTTCTGCCGGTCGGGCAATCGCTCAGCGCTGGCGTGGGCGGTGGCGCGGAGCGAGGACGGCGTGCCGCGCGAGGAACTGGATCGCTGCGCCGACGGGGCGGGGTTCAGCCTGGCGCCGGTGGCGCATTTGTTGCGCGACTAGGTCGCCGTACCGCCCACGGTCAGCCCGTCGACCAGTAGCGTCGGCTGCCCGACCCCCGCAGGAACCGACTGGCCGCCCTTGCCGCAAATGCCGACGCCCTCGTCGAGCGCGAGGTCGTTGCCGATGCCTTTGACCCGGGTCAGCACGCTCGGCCCGTCGCCGATCAGGGTCGCGCCCTTGACCGGCTCGGCGATCTTGCCGTTCCGGATGCGGTACGCCTCGGTGCAGGAGAAGACGAACTTGCCGTTGGTGATATCGACCTGCCCGCCGCCGAAGCTCTTGGCGTAAATGCCGTCTTTGACGCGGGTCACCAGTTCGTCGGGATCGTCATTGCCGCCGAGCATGAAGGTGTTGGTCATGCGCGGCATCGGCGCATGAGCGAAGCTCTCGCGGCGGCCATTGCCGGTCGGCTGCATCTCCATCAGGCGAGCATTGAGGCGATCCTGGAGATAACCTTTCAAGATGCCGTCCTCGATCAGGATGGTGCGGCCGGTCGGCGTGCCTTCGTCGTCGATGGTGAGGCTGCCACGCCGCCCCGGAATCGCGCCTTCGTCGACCACAGTAACGCCGGGCGCGGCAACGCGCTCGCCAATCCGGCCCGAGAAAGCCGAGGTGCCCTTGCGGTTGAAATCGCCTTCGAGCCCGTGGCCGATCGCTTCGTGAAGCAGGACGCCGGGCCAGCCGGGCCCGCACACCACCTGCATTTCGCCTGCCGGAGCAGGGACCGACTCGAGGTTCACCAGCGCCTGGGCCAGCGCCATGTCGATGCCGCGATTCCACGTCGCGGAATCGAACAGGCTGTCATAGAGATAACGCCCGCCAATGCCGAACGACCCGGTTTCGCGGCGGTCACCATTTTTGGCGACGATCGAGATATTGAGCCGCACCAAAGGGCGGATGTCGCTGGCAACAAAGCCGTCGGCGCGGACGATGTCGATCACGCTCCAGCTCGCCGCAAGGCTGACGCTGACCTGATCGACGCGCGGATCCCGCGCGCGGGCGGCGGCGTCGATCTCGGCGCACAGCCGGACCTTGTCAGCAAACGGGATGGCCGACAGTGGATCGTCGCCGCCGTACATCGCCTGGTTGGTGCGTGGCGGCGGACCCGATGGCGCGCCTTGGGCCGGATCGAGCAGTCTGAGGGTGGCGGCAGCGCGATCGATCGCGGCGGCGCTGATCTCGTTGGCATGGGCGAAAGCAGTAGTTTCACCGGTCACGCCCCGCAGGCCGAAGCCAGAGCTATTGTTATAATCGGCGGTCTTGAGCCGCCCGTCGTCGAACCCGAATGCTTCGCTCAGGCTATATTGGAGATAGAGCTCGCCATCGTCGTGGCGGGTGAGATGTTTGGCGGCAAGGCGCTGGGCCTCTTCGGGATCGAGCGTGCGGTAGAGCAACGCGCGCGCGTTGCTCATTCGCCTGTGTCGGCGGGGTTGGTGGTGTCAGCGGGGCCGCCCTCAAGCACGAAACGGCGATCGCAATAACCACAATCGACATAGCCGAGATCGGCATCGACGTGGAGATAGACGCGCGGATGTCCGAGCGCAGCGGGGACAGCACCCGAGCCGTCGCATGCGACGCGAAGCGATTGGGTGCGAATGGTTTCGGGGGGTGGTTGCATGCCTGTGATCTAGCGACCGCCCCCCGAAGCTTCAACCGCTGGCGCGCTTAAAGGTAATTGGCGGTCACGTCATAGTTGGAGGTGTAGACACCTTCGGGCTGGTCGACGCCGATCTGGATGATCCCGCCGACCCCGAAGAAGAAGGTGCGGTCGACCGGATCAATGCTGCGCAGCGGCGGGCCGT
>JBDSOV010000064.1:0-5252 GCA_039914575.1 Sphingomicrobium sp. | reverse complement strand
ACCGGAGCAATGACGGCGGGACGCAATTGAGCGGGATATTCATCGCCATGGACGACAAGTCGGGTACCGCCATTTCGGCGACCGCGGAAAAGGGCCAGTTTCTCGCCACCGACGATCCCGAGACGATAATCTTCCGCTTGAAGAGCGGTCGCCTGATCCAGCAGTCGCCCAAATTCCCAACCCCTCGGACATTGGCGTTCGACAGTTACGATCTGCCGATCAACCTGCCCGCCGGCGATCGTTTCCGTCAGCGCGGCAACGAGCAGGAGGAACTGACCCTGCCCGAGGTCGCGCGGCAGGCGTTCGGCGAGGGTGACGAGAAAACCCGCCGCTCGGCCTGGTCCGACATGAACTTCCGGCTGGTCGAAGTGGTGATGATGCTGATGTTGCCATTGCTCGCGGTGGCGCTCGCGGTGCCGCCCAAGCGGAGCAACTCGTCGCTCGGTATCTTTCTCGCGATCGTGATGGTGGTGACCTATCACAAGATCAATCAATATGCCGCGCAGATGGGCGCCCAAGGCCGGTTCGACCCGATCCTGGCGTTGTGGGTGCCGTTCCTGTTCTTCGCTGCGCTGATTTTCTGGATGTACCATGTGCTCGCCCATCGCCCGGGCGGGCAGCCGATCGGCGCGCTCGAACGCGGCGCATCGCGGCTTGCTTCAATGCTCCGGCGGCTGCTTCCACGGCGGGAACGGCGGGCATGATCAATTTTGACTTTCTGCCCTCGCGCCAAATCTCGCTCTACCTGATCAGGCTGTTCCTGACGCGCAGCGCAGCGGTTCTCGTCCTGCTGGTGCTGGTGCTGATGGCGCTCGACCTGCTCGGCGAGTCAGGCAAGATCCTGCGTGTCGAGGGCAATGGCGAGGCTGAACTGTGGCGCTACGTCAGCCTTCGCGTGCCGTTGCTCGTCCAAAGATTCCTGCCTTTCTCAGTGCTGCTCGGCACACTCATCGTCTTCACCGGCCTGAGCCAGCATAGCGAAGTGGTGGCGATGAAAGCTTCGGGGCTGTCAGCGCACCAGATTTTGGCGCCCTTGATTCTCGCCAGCCTGGGAATTTCGGTGCTGGCGTTCGGATTCAACGAGACGGTCGCGGTCAAATCGGCGCGGATGGTTAATGCGTGGATCGACAATGATTATGAGCCGATCAAGGAGCAGAGCGACGTCTTGTCCAACGTGTGGCTGATGATTGATGACAATTTCGTTCGGGCGCGGCTGGTTGCCGGACGCGGCGCGGGCCTGACGCTAAGCAACGTCAGGATTTTCGAGCGACAGGGCCAGACGCTCCAACGCGTGGTCGACATCGAGCGTGCGGTTCAGGACGAACGGCGCTGGCGGTTCGAAAATGTACGTACCTACGACGCCGCGATGAATGTCGTCCGGCGCCAGGCGGTTACCTACGGCCTCGACGGCGTCACTCCCGACCGCTTCACCCTCGCCAAGGTCAAGCCCGACGAACATGCCTTCCCCGACCTGCGTCAGTCGATCGCTGAGCTCGAGGCGGCGGGCCGCCCGACCGACGAGGCGCGATCAGGTCTGTGGCACAAATTGAGCGGGCCGCTGTCGGTGGTGCTGATGCCATTGCTCGCCGCGCTCGCCGCCTTCGGGCTGGCGCGATCGGGCCATGTGTTGCTCCGCGCCGCCGCCGGAATGGCGCTCGGATTCGCCTATTTCGTGGTCGACAATCTCAGCCTCGCGCTCGGCAATGTTGGGGCCTATCCGGCGTTCCTGGCGGCGTTTGCGCCGTTCTTCCTGTTCCTGCTGATCGGCGAGAGCTTGCTGATCAGGAGCGAGGAATGACCCTCGCAGCCCCGTCCGGGGCACGAGCCGAGACGGTCATCCCGCGCCAAGAGCTGACCGCGATCCGCCCGACCAGCGGCCACAGCCCGCGATAATTGGCGCCGTGATAGGCTGAATCGACCCCCATTTCGGCCGCCAGGCGGCGATGTGCCGCCGGCAGCGCGTGATAGGGAATGCCTGGCAGCAGATGGTGCAGCGCGTGATAGCGAAGCCCGACCGGCGCCCATAATTCGGCCCAGATGCCCGGCGGCGGCACATTGACCGTGTCGAGATATTGCTGGGTCACGCTCATCGGCTCGCCGTCATTCTCCCACAGATGCGCGACCAAGGTGCGCAGCTGGTTGAGCAGCATCACGCCTGACGCCACGGCCAGGAAGATCAGGAACGCCCGCAGCGGAATGACCCCGGTCACGACAATCGCCACCAAAAAGATCGCCCACAGGCTGGCGGCGCCTTCCATCCACGCCCATTGGCGGGCGAAATCGCCCTCGGGCCGCTTGCGACGGAAGAGGGGGTTAATCTGAAGTCCCGAAAATCGCCCGACGACCAAAGTGCGTAGCGGCGGGACCAGCAGCGACAGCGGGGTCAGCACTGCGTAGCGAAAGATCAATGCGACCGGCGCCAGCAAGGCGGCGAGCACGAACACCGGCAAGGTCCACGGCTTCATCAGCGCGAGAGGTAGATATTCGGGATCCTCGACCGTGCCATAGCGGATCTTGGCATGGTGCATGTTATGAATGCCTTCGTACATGAATGACGGCACGAACAAGGGCACCCCGACCAACGCATTCCACGCCAGCTTGAAGCCCGGCAATGTGCCCGCCTTGAGATGGGTGATTTCGTGGATGAACAGCCCGGCGCGGTAGAGCGCGAGCACCGCGACCACGCTCGACAGGATCACCACCGGCAGCGCGTTGGCGATGATCGTCAGGGCCAGAGCGATATAACCAATGACCGCCGAGCCGATCATGTCGATCCAATAGATCGCCGCACTCGGCGTGTTGAGCTGGCGCGTCAAATCGGCCGCGGCGCGTAGCATCGCCTTGTCGTCGCCCCGCGGGCGGGCGAACGTTTCGGCCTGCCCGGTCGGGGCGGCGTCCTTGGTTTGCATGATGCTGGTCATAAGCTTTTGTCCGCGAAGCGGATTGCCGTGAGATAATGGCATGATGATGGCGATTAAAGGGTCGCCCCAGCCGAACAGAGGCAACGAGGTGACAAGGCGCAGCCGGTTCGCTAGCCCTTGCCGCCAATGAGCGACCTCATCATCCGCCCGGTTTCGAGCAAACACGACCGCAAGGCGTTCGTCGACTTTGCATGGCAGGTTTACAAGGACGATCCGGCGTGGATCCCGCCGCTGAAGTCCGAAGTCCATGCGTTGCTCGACCCAAAGGAAAATCCATGGTTCGGCCATGGCCGTGCTGCCCTTTTTCTCGCTTCCCGCGGCGGCCAAATCGTCGGCCGGATCAGCGCCCAGATCGATGATCTGGTCCAGATCCATATGGAGAAGGGCCTCGGCCAGTGGGGTCTGTTTGAAGCGCTCGACCGCGACGTCGCGGCGGCTCTGATTGCGCAGGCCGAACAGTGGCTCCGCGGGCAAGGTATGATCAAGGCGCTTGGGCCCATCTCGATCTCGATCTGGGACGAGCCGGGGCTGCTGATCGACGGTTTCGACCAGCCGCCGATGGTCATGATGGGGCATCACCGCCCGGCCTATCGCGGCTGGATTGAGGCCGCCGGCTACGCCAAGGCCAAGGATCTTTACACTTACGAACTCGACATCAGGATCGACATGGTCCCGGTGATCGACCGATTGATCAAGGCCGGCGAACGCAACCCGCGGATCCGCATCCGCGAAGTCGACAAATCCAAATTCGCCAGCGAAGCGGCAATCATCATGGGCCTGCTCAACGACGCCTGGTCGGACAATTGGGGGTTCGTGCCCCTGACCGAGTCCGAAATCGCTTACGCCGGCAAGAAACTGAAGCCGATCATCTACGAAGATCTGGTGCGCATCGCCGAAGTTGATGGCGAGCCTGCCGCCTTCATGATCACCATCCCCGACGTTAACGAAATGATCGCAGACCTGGACGGGCGGCTGTTCCCGTTGGGCTGGGCGAAATTGCTGTGGCGCCTGCGCAAGCCGCGCACCCGGCGCGTTCGGGTGCCGCTGATGGGTGTCGCCAGTAAATTCCAAGGCAGCCGGATCGCGGGCCAACTGGCGTTTATGCTGATCGAGTTCACTCGCCGCACGTGCGTCGAAAAATATGGCGTGCACTATGGCGAGTTCGGCTGGGTCCTCGAGGATAATCAGGGGATGATGTCGATTGCGAAGTTACCGGGCGCCAACATCAACCACACCTACCGTATCTATCAGCGCACGCTTTAGGCGAGCTCGATGCACACCGGCGCGTGGTCGGAGGCTTTCTCCTCGGCCCGCGCCCATTTGTGAACCTCCGCATTGCGCAGGCGATCGGCGGCCTGGGGTGAGCACAATGAATGGTCGATGCGGAATCCCGCATCGCGTTGCCACGCCCCCGCCTGGTAATCCCAGAAGGTGAACAGCTTGGGCTCGTCAGGGTGGAGCGCGCGCAGGGCGTCAGTCCAACCCTGGTTGACGATCCGCCGATAGGCCGCCTGGCTTTCGGGCTGGAACAAGGCATCGTCGGCCATCGCTCGACGCGAGAAGGTGTCGCGGTCCTCGGGGATGACGTTGTAATCACCCGCCAGCACGGTCGGCCGTTCAGCGGCGAGCAGGCCCACCGCGTGGATCCGCAGCCGCTCCATCCATTTAAGCTTATAGTCGAACTTCTCGGTACCGATCGGGTTGCCGTTGGGGAGGTAGATCGAGGCGACGATCAGTCCGTCGATCTCGGCCTCGATATAGCGGCTGTGGCTGTCATCGGGGTCGCCGGGAAGGCCGATCTGTCGGAGAATTGGTTCGCCATTGCGGCTGAGGATCGCGACCCCGTTGAAGCCTTTCTGGCCGTGCCACACCGCGCGATAGCCCGCCGCTTCGATAGCGGCGATCGGCAGCGAATCATCGGCGCATTTCAATTCCTGGAGACAGACGACGTCGGGCTGTTCGCGGTCGAGATATTCGATCAGCCGCGGGAGCCGGGCGCGGATGCCGTTGAGATTGTAGGTGACCAGTTTCATCAACTCCCCCTACCCCCTCGTCCCGAGCTTAGTCGAGGGATCAGACCGAGAAGCTCGATCCGCAGCCGCAGCCCGAGGCCGCATTGGGGTTGGTGACCTTGAACGCCGAGCCGCCGAGATCCTCGACATAATCGACCGCCGAGCCGGCGACGAGGTCGAGGCTGATTGGATCGACGATCAGGGTGACGCCATCGGTCACACTGCGAGCATCATGTGGCGCGGGGTCGCCGAGGGCGAAATTGTAGGAGAAGCCGGCACACCCGCCGCCATCGACCGACAGCCGCAAAATCGGCGGTTT
>JBDSOV010000006.1:0-4112 GCA_039914575.1 Sphingomicrobium sp. | reverse complement strand
ACGTAAGACGCCTCGTCGTCAGTCAGCTCGATCAGCGGGCGCTTGGGACGAAGCTGTTCCTCGTCCTTGGCTTCGGCCGGTGGCACGCGGATCGACTGCCCCAGCGCCACCCGGTCGCCCGGTGTGGCGCGCTTGCCGTCGATCCTGATCTGTCCGGTCCGCGCCCAGCGCGACACCTGGTTGAAGCTGACGTCGGCGAGGTTGCGCTTGAACCAGCGGTCGAGGCGGATGCCGTCATCATCATTGGTGACGATGAAGGTTCGCGATTCCTGGGAAGAGGTCATGTGGGCGCCCTTAGCCTAGCGATCGCGCTCCGACCAATAATGAAACGCTTCGCTCTGAAGCCGCTCGACCAGCCGCCGCGCCGCGGGCCCTTCCCATGTCCCGACATGGCCATGCTTTTCGGCCCCGCCCGCAACCCACCAGCCCTGACCCGGAAGCCCGTCCGATGCCCGCACCACCAGCACTGCCAGCTCGGGCTCGCCAAGCGCTTCGGCCTCCGCATCGACCGTGCCAAGCACCGCGCACAAGGCACGCATCTTGGGCCGCGAGAAAGCGAATCCGAGCTGGCCGAGCAGATCGGAGTAACTGATTGCGGTGCCAGCACTGGCCGCGGCCACCAGATGCGCACGGACTTCGGCCGGGTCGGCCAAGAGGTTCATTGCGGTTGGTCGGCGACCGGCGTCAGTTCGTAAGCGTGGAGCTTGGATCCGTCCTGCGGCCACGGAATCACCAGCCGCCAGCGGAACGGGCCGGTCCGCTCGAAAATTCCCGCCATGTCGCGCTTGGGGTTGTCGCCATAAGCCAGCGGCGTCTCTTCGTCGCCAAGCGCCAGGCTGCCAAGGAAGATCAGCCGCGTCAGAGTATCATCCTCCCACAATCGCCCGGCGGGGCGCTGGCTGCCGGTCTGCTTGACGATCGTCAGCAAATTGCCGTCGACCTCGACGTAGCAAAAGAAGGGTTTGAACTTCTCGAACGCCGGTTTGCCGCCCAGCTTGACCAGGCTGCAGCGATAGCTACCCGGAGTCGGCGCCGGCCGCGCCAGAGCGGCATTCGATTTCATCAGCTCGGCATCGTCGCGAAGTCCGGTCGCGAACCCGCCCTTGCGCGCATCGGCGAGGCCGGCCGCCCAAGCGCCGCTGACATTGGCCAGGCGCTGCTGGTCGGCAGCACTGGCGATTCCCTTCCACACATCGGCCTTGGTCGGCTCGATCACGCTGACCAGTGCGCGCGGCTTGTCCTTGACTGGAACGCAGCCGCCGACCGCCACCGCCACCGCAGCGGCGAGAATCAGCGGCAGGAAACGGAATAGTGGCAAAGGAAACCCTTCATTTGGCTCGGGCTCCCAGAGTGGCATCCCCGGCCCGAGCTTACAACCAACAACACATTTACGATGCTCGTTGACTTAGGGATCGGCTCGGCTAGGCGAACCGGCAATGAATCCGCGCCTTTCCCAGCCCGCCGAGCGCGATTCCCAGTGGCGCGCGGGAATGGCCTATGGAATTGCGGCTTACGCTTTGTGGGGGGTGATGCCGATTTATTTTCGGCAGATCGCCAGCGTCGCGTCGCTCGATATCGTCGCCCACCGCATCATCTGGTCGTTGCTGGTGCTATTTGTCCTGCTGACCGTCGCCCGCGCCTGGGATGAGGTCGCCGCCGCGCTGCGCAACCGCAAGATACTGCTGACCTTGCTCGTCACTGCGGTGCTGATCGGTACCAACTGGCTGCTCTACGTTTACGCCATCAACAATGGCCACATCCTCGCCGGCAGCCTCGGTTACTATCTCAACCCGCTGGCCAATATTTTGCTCGGTCGGTTTTTGCTCGGTGAAAGCCTGTCGCGGCGGCAATGGGCGGCGGTTGGGATTGCCGGCGCGGGAGTGGCCGTCCTCGCCGCCGGCGCCGGCGGGACCTTATGGATCAGCCTGATCCTGTGCTTCAGTTTCGCCAGCTACGGACTGCTGCGCAAGATTATCGCGGTCGATTCGCTGGCCGGACTGTCGATCGAGACCGCATTGCTGTTCCCGCTCGCGCTGGTCTGGCTGCTTGCCGGGGGCGCCACCGGGCAGACCATGTTCGACCATCCCACCGACGTGAATGTTTACCTCGTCGCCGCCGGGATTGTCTCGACCGTCCCGCTGCTATGCTTCACGGCGGCCGCACGGCGCCTGCCTTACTCGACGGTCGGCATGCTCCAGTTTCTCGCTCCCACCCTGCAATTCCTCCTCGCGGTCGGACTCTATGGCGAGCATTTCTCGACCGCCCACGCCATCGCCTTCGGCGCGATCTGGGTCGCACTGGTGCTCTACGCTTCCTCCCTGATCAGCGGCCGTCGAGCCAGTCGGTCGCGCGATGCGACCGAACTGGGCGAAGCCTGATTCCCATGATAGGACCCCCGACATGCTCAATATCGTCTCGCTGATAATCGGCCTCGTCGCCATGGTGTTCGCTGTCGTTGCGTTCATCCCGTTGCTCGGAATTTTCAACTGGCTGATTGTCGGCCTGGCGATCATCGGCGCCGGGATCGGCGCGATGAGCCAGGGCAATGCGGGGCGCAACCTCAACCTCGTTGTCGTCCTGATTTGCGTCCTGCGCCTGTGGCTCGGCGGCGGCATCTTCTGATCCGGATCGGGACATCGATCAATTTGAAATATGAAACCCGCTGACGAAACGATATAGGTCCGTTTCGAATGTATCCGTCGCTATCCAGCGGATCAGAAGCTTCTACTGTACCGCGTAACCTTTTGGGGAGGGCAGTATGTCGACGGAAGATCTGCGCCGCGCCGATCGCGTCCCGCTCAATTGCGAGATCGAATTCCGTCGCCATGGCGATGTCCGCTTTCCGGTCGACCTGCTGGATTTCTCGCCCGAGGGTTGCTGCATTTCGCCGCCAGTTCGGGTCGAGCCCGGCGAAAGCGTCTGGTTGCGGATTCCGGGCATGGAGACGCTCCACGCCGAGGTCGCCTGGGCCGAACAATGGAAAGTCGGCCTCGAATTCGACAAGCCGTTCCACCCGGCGGTGTTCGACAGCGTGGTCAAGCGCCTCGGCGGCCAATAATCCGCCAAGTCTAGCGCGCCTTTACGTAGCGTCCCGGCGCATCCTCGATCGCCTTTAACTTGCCCTCGCCCGGGATCCGCGCGCCTTTGGCCGCGACGGCCTTGGAATCGAGCTTGTTCAGCCAGTCCAGCCAGTCGGGCCACCAGCTGCCCTTGGTCTCGCTCGCCCCGGCGATGAATTCGTCGAGGCTGGCTGGGTCCTTGGGGTTGATCCAATATTGATATTTGCCGGCAGCAGGCGGGTTGACGACGCCCGCAATATGCCCCGACCCAGCCAGCACGAAGCGCTTTGGCCCCTGTAAAAACCGCATGATCTTCCATACGCTCTCGGGCGGCGCGATGTGGTCCTCGCGTCCGGCCTGGACGTAGGCCGGGGTGGCGATGGTCGACAGGTCGATCGGAATGCCCGCAACGCTGATCCCGCATTTCTCGACCAGTTTGTTCTGCTGGTAGAGCGTCTCGAGATAGTCGCGGTGCCATCCGGCCGGCAGGTTGGTGACGTCGCTGTTCCAGTGCAGCAGGTCGAACGGCGCCGGCTCCTCGCCCATCAGATAATTGTTGATCACATAATTCCAGATCAGGTCGCGCCCGCGCAGCAGATTGAAGGTCGCGGCCATGTAGCGGCCGTCGAGGATCCCCTTGTCCTTGGTCAATTGGTCGAGCAGCCCCATCGTCTCGCCGCCGAGGAACAGCTTGAGATCCCCGGCTTCGGCGAAATCGACCTGCGCGGTGAAAAAAGTCGCGCTGGCGACTTTGGCCGCCTCGCCCTTCGCCGCGAGATAGGCAAGCGTCGCAGCCAGCGTCGTTCCGGCGACGCAATAGCCGATCGCATGCACTCCCTCGACCCCGAGCAGGTCGCGCACCTGGTCGATTGCATTGACCTGACCGCGCAGCACATAATCGTCGAGCGTGACACCGGCCATGCTCTCGTCGGCCGATTTCCAGCTGACCATGAACAGCGAGATTCCATTCTCCACGCACCAGCGGACGAAGCTTTTCTCGGGCGTCAGATCGAGAATGTAGAAGCGGTTGATCCACGGCGGGAAGACGATCAC
>JBDSOV010000023.1:0-12604 GCA_039914575.1 Sphingomicrobium sp. | reverse complement strand
CCGGCAAGGTGCGCTTCACCGGCCGCAAGCTGCAGAACAAGATCTATTACAAGCACACCGGCTATATCGGCGGCTTGAAAGAGGTCACCGCCGACAAGATCCTCGAGGGGCGCTTCCCCGAGCGGATCCTGGAGAAAGCCGTCGAGCGGATGATCCCGCGCGGGCCATTGGGCCGCGACCAGATGCGCGCGTTGCATCTCTACAATAGCGCCGAGCATCCCCACGGTGGCCAGAGCCCCGAGGCGCTCGACATCGCCAGCATGAACCGCAAGAACAAGGTGGGCGCATAACATGGCCGACAAGAAGACCCCGGCTGACAAGGCCCCTGCCGCAAAGAAGGCTCCTGCTGCGAAGAAGGCCCCTGCGGAGAAAGCGAAATCGCTTGCCGATCTGGGCGCGCTGACCAGCGAAAAGCCCGAAGTTCCCGTTGAAGTCGCAGCGACCGAGGCCACCGAAACCACGGTTGCCGAAGCCCCCGCGGGTGACGTTGCAGTTGCCGAACCTGAAGAGGTCGCGGTCCCGATCAACATCCAGCCCGAGGCCCCGCTGCGCGAGCAGCAGCTCGACAAGTTCGGCCGCGCTTACGCCACCGGCCGCCGCAAGGACGCGGTCGCCCGCGTTTGGCTCAAGCCGGGTTCGGGCAAGATCCAGGTCAACGGCCGCGACCAGGAAGTCTATTTCGCGCGTCCTACACTTCGCCTGGTGATCAACCAGCCGTTCGGAATCACCGAGCGCGCCGGGCAGTATGACATCATCGCCACCGTCAAGGGCGGCGGTCTGTCGGGCCAGGCCGGCGCGGTGCTGCACGGCATCGCCCAGGCGCTGACCCGCTACGAGCCGGTGCTGCGCACCACCGTCAAGCGCGCCGGTTTCCTGACCCGCGACAGCCGCGCGGTCGAGCGCAAGAAGTATGGCAAGGCCAAGGCGCGCAAGAGCTTCCAATTCTCGAAGCGCTAGGCATCGTATTATCGAACAACGAAGGGCGGTCCTTACGGGCCGCCCTTTTTGGTTGCCGCGCGAAACGTTGCGGCTAAGTTCGGCTGATGGGGGGATATGCCTATACGCCGACCGACTGGGGCCCCGAGGCGGAGAAACAATGGGCCGCCGGCGCGCGCGAGGCGGCGATCAAGACATGCCTCGAAGCGCTCGATCGCAACCCCGATCCCACCGCCGATGCCTTCATCCAGCCCGGTTTCTATCTGTTCCAGCTCGATCGGTTCGACGTCGGCACGCAAGTGCTCGAGCGCGGGCTGTCAAGATTCCCCGATCATCCGATGATCCTCTTGAGCCTCGGCAGTTCGTACAGCCGGTGGCGCAAACATCCGCGGGCGATTCCCCTGCTCGAACGGTTCCTCGCTATCGGGATCATCGATACCAGCGCCTATGACGCGCTCGCCGTCTCCTGCTGGGCGATGGGCGACCCGATCCGCGCGCGAATGTTCGGGACGCTGGCGCTCAATGAGAAGGATCTCATGACCAAGGATCGGCGCGGCAGCCTTGCGCTGGTCGAGGTCAGGGACATCGCCGCCAAGCGCAAGGTCATCGCTTTCAGCCTGTTCGGTTCGCACCCTCGCTACCTTCGCGGGGCGCTCCACAATGTACTCGCCGCGCGCTCCCTTTTCCCCGGCTGGACCTGCCGCTTCATCGTTGATGACAGCGTCGATGCGGCCTTCTGCGCGGTGATGGCGGAGGAAGGCGCCGAAATGGTGTTCGACGACAGCGGCGACTGCGACGTCCGCCACTTGTTGAGCCGCCGCTTCCTCGTGTCCGACGATCCGTCGGTCGGCTATTTCATGGTCAGGGACTGCGACAGCCTGCTGTCCCCGCGCGAAGCGGCAGCGGTGACCGAATGGATCGACAGCAGGGTCCCGTTCCACGCGATGCGCGACTGGATTTCGCATACCGACCCGATGCTGGCCGGCCTGTGGGGCGGAGTCGCGGGGATGCTCCCCGAAATGGCGGCGGCGATCGAGCAATTCCGCAGGCGAGTGCCGCTCAACACCAATTGGGATCAATTCTTCCTCCGCGACCAGGTCTGGCCCGCGATCCGCGATCATATCCTGGTCCACGACCGTCTGTTCTCGACCCATGCCGCGCGCCCCTTCCCGACCGCAACGCCGCCGGGCGCAGAGCATGTCGGGCAGAATGAATTTGCCAGTGACCAAGCTGCGCAAGCGGCAGCGCTCGCCGCTTATGCCGAGCGCATCCCGGCCCTTGCCCTGCCCCGCCCGGTCAATCTGAAGTTCAAGCTTGGCTAGACAAGGCCACTGCCGCGAATTTGCTGCCTTGCCGCGTCGACATTGTGATAATCGCTTCCGTCCCCGTTGCTTTGCCGGACAGTTCAGCGATCACGAGGGGGACAGGCAATGGGTGCGGACAGACAGCGACTAGACGGTAAGGTAGCGATCGTCACCGGCGCGACCGGCGGTATCGGCGAAGCGACCGCCAAACTATTTCTCGACCTTGGCGCAAAGGTAATGCTCGTCGCCCGCTCGCCCGACAAATTGGCGAAAACCAAAAAGCGGCTCGACGGGCTTGGCGAGTTCGACGGCGCGATCGCCGATTCAACCGACGAGGCCGCGACCGCGGCGGCGGTCGCCAGGACCATCGAACGATTCGGCGGGCTCGACATCCTGATCGCCAATGCCGGTACCGAGGGTGTGCTCAAGCCGATCGAGGCGCTGACCGTCACCGACTTCAATGACACGCTGCAGACCAATGTCATCGGCGTGTGGCTGGCGATGAAGTATTGTGTCGCGCCGCTGAAGGCGCGCGGCGGCGGGTCGATCGTCGCTTTGTCGTCAATCGCCGGAATGATCGGGTTTCCCGCAATGGCGCCTTATATCGCCAGCAAGCATGCGGTGTTTGGATTAGTCAAAACCGCCGCGCTCGAACTTGGCGAATTCAACATCCGGGTCAACGCCGTCGGCCCCGGTCCGATCGACAATCGGATGATCGCCTCGCTTCAAAACCAGCTCGCGCCCGACGATCCGGCCGCGCTGCGCGAAGGGATTGAGGCGAGCATTCCGATGAAGCGCTACGGCACCAGTGAGGAAGTGGCGCACCTCCTCGCCTTCCTCGCCAGCGATGCGTCAAGCTATTGCAACGGCTCTATCCACATGATCGACGGAGGCTATATCGCCGCCTGAAGATGATCAGTCGATCGCCACCGCATCGTGCAATTCGCCGGCCTCGTCCTTCTTGCCTGGACGGAGCAAGAGGACCAGCGGGATCGAGGCGAGGGTGACCCACATCATCAGGTAAAAATCGTCGAGATAAGCGATGAACGCGGCCTGGCGATTGATTTCGGCATCGGCCAGCGCGACCACGGCTTCGGCGGGAAGACCCAATTGGCTGACCACCGTGCCGCTCATTGATGGCAAGGTCTGGTCGCTGATCTTGGCCGCCATGTCGGCATGCGCGATCTGCAAATTGCGCGCCAGCAGCGCCGCGACGACGCTGATCCCGATCGAGCCGCCGATGTTGCGCGACAGGTTGAGCAGGCTCGCCGCGTGGGTGCGCAGGCGCGGCACGAGGGTGGCGAAAGCGAGGCTCTGGACGGTGACGAACATCAGCCCTAGCCCAAGCCCCTGGATCACTCCCGAGACGATGATCGGCCCGCTGCCCATATCGATCGCGAAACCGGCCATGATGTGCAGCGACCAGGCCATCAGACCCATCCCCGCCGCCACCAAAATGCGCAAATCGACCAATCCGATCAGCCGCCCGGCGAGCACCATCGTGACCAAGGTCCCGATCCCGCGCGGCATGGTCAGCAGCCCCGACTGGAGCACCGAATAACCGTAAAGGCGCTGGAGCAACGGCGGCAGCAAGGCGAGGCCGGCGAGCAGCAGCAGCCCGGTCACCACCATGAAGAACATGCCCAGCGCGAAATTGCGGTCGGCGAACATGCCACGCTCGAAGATCGGCGCGCGCGCGGTCAGCGTATGGGTGACGAACATCCACCCCGCGCCGAGGCATAGTCCGAGCTCGACCCATATCTCCCAGCTGGCAAACCAGTCGAGCTGCTGGCCGCGGTCGAGCATCAGTTGCAGGCTACCCAGCGCCAGCCCGAGCAAGGCGAAACCGAAAATATCGAATTTGCGGGAGGTCAACTCGTCCTTGGGCATGTAACGCAGCAGCATTACCGTCGCGATTACGCCGACCGGCAGATTGACCAGGAACACCCAGCGCCAGTTGAAGCTGTCGGTCAGCCAGCCGCCGAGCACCGGCCCCATGATCGGCCCGATCATGATCCCGCCGCCGAACATCGCCATCGCCCGGCCATGGCGTTCGACCGGGTTGATGTCGAACAGGGTCGCTTGCGCCAATGGCACAAGGAAGGCACCGGTCACGCCCTGGATGGCGCGGAAGATCACCATTTCGGTGAGGCTGGTGGCGATGGCGCACAGCAAGGACGCAATGGTGAAGCCGATCACCGCCAGCACCAGCAGCCGCTTGCGCCCGATCTTGTCGGCCAGCCAGCCCGAGATTGGAATGGCGATAGCGCTGGCCACGATGTAGCTGGTCAGCACCCAGTTGACGCTTTCCTGGGTCGCGCCGAGGCTGGCCTGCATATGCGGCAGAGCGACATTGGCGATGGTCGTGTCGAGCACCTGGATCAGCACCGCGAGCATCACCGCGATGGTGACGAGCGTGCGCTTTACCGGATCGAGCAATTGCTCGGTCATCGCGCGCCTAGCGCCTGGTCTGAAGGTCGACCTCGACCTCGGCCGACAGGCCGGCGATCATCGCGCGCTTGGGGGTTTCGTCGAATGCCACACGAACCGGCACGCGCTGGGTGACCTTGACCCAATTGCCGTTGGCATTCTGCGCCGGAAGGACCGAAAATTCGCTGCCCGTCCCGGCCCCGATCGACGACACATGGCCGTGAACCTCGAGCCCCGGATAGGCATCGAAGGTCACCGTCGCGGGCAGGCCGACGCGCATTTTCGCAAGATCGCCTTCCTTGAAATTGGCTTCGACCCAGCCGACCTTGTCCTTGACGATCGACAGCATCGCCACCCCGGTGATCGCCGCCTGGCCGATCAGCAGACGATCCGAATTGGCGACGATCCCGCTTTCCGGCGCGCGAACCAGCCCGCGGGTAAGATCGAGCCGCGCCTTGGCGACGGCAGCTCTGGCGGCGGCGATCTGCGGCTGGTTGCCGGTTGGCGCGATAGCTGCGCGGGCGTTGTCGGCATGGGCGCGGGCATCGGCCAATTGGGTGACGGCCTTTTGCACTTCGCTGACCGCATCGTCATAGTCCGAGCGGGTCGTGAAACCACGGCCAAGAAGCGCCTGCTGGCGGGCCAGCGCGCGGCGCTGGATGGCGAGGTTGGCGGTCGCGCCGACGATGTCCCCGCCGGTGCCCTCCGCGGCGACTCCGAGCTGGCGGGTCTGGAGTTCGGCGGCGGACAATTGCGCCTGCGCCTGGAGCAGCGCGACCTCGGCTGAGCCGGGATCGACCCGGTACAGAGGATCGCCGCGATTGACGTGTTGGTTCTCGCGCACGAACACCTCGACCACTGGGCCGTTGATCTGGGTCGAGACGGCGACGATGTCCTGCTTTACATAGGCATTGTCGGTCGACACGCTGCGCCCGCTGGTCAGCCAGAAATAAGCGCCGCCCGCAAGGAGGAGCAACGGCAGCGACAGCATCAGTACCCAGCGCTTTAGGTCGCGCCTGGGGGCCCTCACTTCGGCCTCGACCCCGTCTGCCACGATCGACTTCATCTCGTTCATGCCGAATTCCTGTTGGGCAAGACGGCGGGGGTGGCCAGATTGTCGCGAACTTGGGCCAAGGCGGCGCGAACATTGTCGATACTCTCGGTCGACAGGCCGGCGAACGCCTCCCCGGCCATCACTCCGGCGAGCGCGCGCAACTGGTCGACCAAGGGGCGAGCCTTGTCGGTCAGATGCAGCCGCCACGCGCGGCGATCCTCGGGATCGCGGCGACGCTCGACCAGCCCGCTGTCCTGCAGCCGGTCGATGATCCGGCATAAAGTGATCGGCTCGACGTCGAGGTGATCGGCCAATTCGACCTGGCGAAGACCCGGCTGGCGCGACAACCAGGCGAGCACCCGCCATTGTGCACGGGTCACACCAAGATGCGCGGCGCGGCGATCGAACGCGCGGCGGATGGCGTGCGCGGTCTCGGCGACTTCGAAGGGCAGCGAATCGATTGTCATAGGTGGCCGTATAATAAGTAGGCTTAGTAAATCAACCCTTCAGCCCTTGCGCCAGACGTCATGAACCGGCAAGCGAGGCCATGATGACCAAGATCGAGGCGATCCCCGCCCTGCTCGATGCGCTCGAGACCATTTACGAAGAGTCGGTCGGCAATTTGAGGAGCGCTCTCCAGGCGTTCGCCAGCGACGGCACCCGCCCCGATGCCGCCGCGCGCGCCGCCGGACGCTTCGCTTACCCCCAGCTGCGCGTCGATTATGACCCGACCACGCCCCCCGCCCCGTCGATGCGCGCCTTCGCCAGACTGAGCGCGCCGGGCAGCTACACCACGTCCGTCGCCCGGCCCGCCTTATTCCGCGCTTACCTCACCGAGCAGCTCGAACATCTGGTGCGCGATTATCCGGTCGAGATTTCGGTCGGCCGCTCGGCCAGCGAGATTGCCTACCCCTATGTGCTGGACGGCGGCGAACTCGAACTGGGCGGGCTTAGCACTGCCGAATTGTCGCGCTGGTTTCCGTCGACCGAACTGGCCCATATCGGCGATGAAGTGGCCGACGGCGAATATGATCTGGCGACGTCCGAGTGCCGCCCGCTGGCCCTATTCGACGGCCCGCGCACCGACTTCAGCCTGGCCCGGCTGAAACATTATTCGGGCACTCCGCCGGAAGATTTCCAGCACTTCATCCTGTTCACCAATTACGTCCGCTACGTCGATGAATTCGTGCGCTTCGCGATCGATGCATTGCGCGCGCCCGACAGCCAGTTCACCTCCTTCTCGGTCCCCGGCGGCACCTTCGAGCGCGGCGAACTCGACGATGCCGAGGCGCAGATCGCCGCCGGATCGTGGCGCCGTCACCAGATGCCGGCCTATCACCTCATGACTGAAAGCGGCGACGGGGTGACCCTGGTCAACATCGGCGTCGGCCCGTCCAACGCCAAGACCATCTGCGACCATATCGCCGTATTGCGGCCCGAGGCGTGGCTGATGATCGGCCATTGCGGCGGGCTTCGCCTGAGCCAGACGATCGGTGACTATGTCCTCGCCCACGCATACCTGCGCGACGACCATGTGCTCGACGCGATGCTGCCGCCCGAAATCCCGATCCCGGCGATCGCCGAGGTCCAGAACGCGCTGTTCGATGCCACCGTCGCGGTCACCGGCGAGGATGAGGATAGCGTCAAGAAACGCCTCCGTACCGGCACCGTGGTGACCACCGACGACCGCAATTGGGAGCTTCGCTACACCCTCTCCGCATTGCGCTTCAACCAGAGCCGGGCGGTGGCGATCGATATGGAATCGGCGACCGTCGCGGCGCAAGGCTATCGCTTCCGCGTCCCCTACGGCACCTTGCTGTGCGTCAGCGACAAGCCGCTTCACGGCGAACTCAAACTGCCGGGTCAGGCCAACGCCTTCTACGAGCGCGCGATCAGCCAGCATTTGCGCATCGGCATCGAGACGCTGCAATTATTGAAGCGCGAGGGCGACGCGCTCCACAGCCGCAAACTCCGCAGCTTTGACGAACCGCCGCTGCGGTGACCCGAGGCCGTTTGTGTCGAGCGTAGTCGAGACACGTCAGGTGGTGGGAACGTCCCTCGACGAAGGCTCGGGACAAGCGGCGTGGTTCGCCTCACGGCTTCGGCGGCACCCAGCCCTTGGGCGTCAGGTCGGTGATCCGCCCACCCTTGGGTGCCACAGGGTTGGTCGCCAGATAAGCCTCGGTCGCGTCGAGATCGAGGCCGCCGTCAACCGGGTCGCGACCGACGCTAAGCGCGGTGAAATTGTCGCCGCCGCTGCTCAGGAAATTGTTGATTGTCACGCGATAAATGGTCGCCGGATCGAGCGGCTTGCCATTGAGGGACATCGCCACGATTCGCTGTCCGGAGGCACGCGAGCGATCAAAGCTGAACGCGAAATTTGCCGAGGGGGCGAGCAGGTTGACCCGCGCCTTATTGTCCGACCCGCTGGCGAACTGCTGCTCGAGCACCGCCTTCAGTTGCGCGCCCGTGTAACTGTTGGTGACGAGATTGTTGGCGAACGGTTGCATCGCGAAGATCTGGCCGTAACGGACCGTGCCGTCGGCCTCGGGGTTGAGATCGGTGCGCGCCCCGCCATTGTTCATCAGCGCAAAGTCGGCGCGGCCCTTGTCGGGCGCGCGGGCGACGAAATATTGCCCGTCGCTGACCAGTTCGGCGGCGGTCGATTCCTCGTTGATCTCGCCCCTGACCACCGCCCCGTCGAGCCGCCCGATGGCGCGGCCCGCGAGCGGCGCGGCGGCGGCGCGGTAGCGGTCGACAATCGCAGCGACCGCGGGATCGGCGGGATAAACCCGATGGGTTGTCACCAGCGGCGCTGTCAGCCGGGGGCCGTCGATCGGCTCGCCCTGGACGATGACAAAGTCCGCTTTATCTCCGACCAGCACCCCGCCCCTGAAATTGAGGCGGATATCGGTCACCATCGCCCCATATTTGCCCGCGCTGGTCAGCAGCCGCTCACCCCCGCCGGTCATCGACACGCGGCAGATGTAGGCATTATGGGTATGGCCCGAGACGACCAATGAGATCGCCGGATCGAGCCGCGCCACGATCGGCAGGATGCCGCCCGCCAGTCCAGCACAACCACGGTCATAATAAGGCCCGGTGATCGACGCCCCCTGGTGGATCAACAGCACGATCGCCTTGGCCCCGGCCGCGCGCAGGCCGGGCACCGCGGCGTTGGCGGCATCGGCCTCGTCGGTGAACGTCAACCCCGCCACCCCGGCAGGCGACACCAGGGACGCTGTCTCCTTCAAGGTCATGCCGATGAAGCCGATCCTGACCCCACCGACTTGCTTGATCGCGGTGCCAGGGAACAGGGTCCGGCCGTCGGCGCCGACAACATTGGCGGCGAGGTAGCTGAACTGCGCGCCGGGAAATGGCTCGATTGCGCACGGCGTGCGGTTGGTGAATTTGGCGCAGCCACCGTGCTGGATGCGCTTAAGCTCGCCCGCGCCCTTGTCGAATTCGTGATTGCCGACCGCGGCCAGGTCGAGCCCCGCTTCGCCCAGCGCCATGATCGTCGGCTCGTCGAGGAACAACGATGAGGAAATTGGAGTAGCGCCGATCAGATCGCCGGCCGCGACGGTCACGCTGTGGGCGGAACGCCGCGACTTGAGTGCGCTCGAAAGATAGGCCGCCCCGCCCGCTGGAACCGCGCCGTCGGCAGCGGGGACAGTCAGCTGTGGCGGATCGAGATTGCCATGAAAATCGTTGATCGCGAGAATTTGCACCTCGACCGAGCCAGGCTGGCGCGGGACGGTGGTGCAGGCTGCCAGCGCGGCGAGCAAGGCGAAAACAAACGGTCGGCGCATCGGCGATCCTTCGAGCATTGCGGCCTTCAGAGCATTGCCGACTGCCTTATCGCCAGCCTACAGACTTTGAAATGACCGACGCTGCCCTGATTGCCGCCGCCCGCGCCGCCGCGTTGCGCGCTTATGCGCCTTATTCGAACTTTTCGGTGGGGTGCGCAGTGGAAAGTGTCGATGGCCAAATCGTGACCGGCGCCAATATGGAAAATGCCTGCTACCGGCTCGGCCTGTGCGCCGAACTCAGCGCGCTGACTCTGGCGCAGGCGACTTTCGGCCTCGACAAGGTCGCCAGGATCGCAGTCGCCGGGGGTGACGGATCGGGCAGCGAGCTTGCCGGGGCAAGCGCGGTCACTCCGTGCGGCGGCTGTCGCCAGTCGATCCTCGAAGCGGCCCAATTGAGCGGCCGCGACATCGAAATCATGTGCGCATCAGGTGACGGCACAGTGATCGAGCGCCACACTATCGGCGCGCTCTTGCCCTTCGGATTTGGCCCGGCGAACCTGACGGACGCCAGCGGATGACTCAGTAAGAGACCTGCGCCGGCATTTCGGCTTTGCGCTCGATTTCGGCTTCGCGCAGGCGGTCGGATTTTTCCGAGCGGGTGGCGAGCATTTCCCACGCGGTTGCCGAACGGATGTGGCTTTCCTTTACGTTGCTCAGCTGGGTATCGTCGGCACGTCCACGCGCTTCGGCGGCGCGTTCACGGTAGAAATTGGTCTGGTTTGACATTTACGAGGCAACTTTCCTGGGACGGGTCAGTATGACAGCCCGGCCGCGCAGTGAGCGCAACCGGGCTGCGAATTCCAAGCTTAGATCAGCTTGAGGTTGGTCGCGCTCTCGCGGCCACGACGGTCCGGCTCGAGATCGAACGACACGCGCTGATCGGTATCCAGGCCCGACATGCCGGCGGCTTCAACCGCGCTGATGTGGACAAAAGCGTCGTTTCCGCCGCCATCCTGGGTGATGAAGCCGAAGCCCTTCATTTTGTTGAAAAATTTGACGGTACCTTGGGGCATTAATTGGGTCCTTCCCATCAGGCGGACCGACTATCGACCCGCCACAGGCTAGAAGAGGCGGAGAGGAAGGAGATAGCGGTCGCACCGCTCGTAACCCACGTCATGCGACTGGTAGCAATATCCCGATACGCCAGATCGGGAAAAAACGCAAAAGCAAGGGGCCGACGTCGCCGCCGGCCCCTCCTCAATATTGCGGCTAGTGATTAATTGCAGCGCATGTTGCCACGATCAATCTCGCGTCCGATGATCGCGCCGGCTGCGCCGCCGATAATGGTGCGGACGGTGCGCGACCCGCCAAGATTGATCTGATTGCCGGCCAGCGCGCCAAGCCCGCCACCGATGATCAGCCCGGTCGTGCCGTCATTGCGGCGGCAATAATATTGACCATTCTGGCCGCGATAAATGCGGTCGTTGCGGGTGATCCGGCGATCGGCATAATAGCTTCCATCGCGGTAATAACGCTGGGCATTATAGCTATTATAGCCCCGTTCGTAGCGGTTGTGATCGTAACGGTTGTAGCGGCGCCAATCCTGATTCTGGGCCTGGCGCAGCTCGCGGCGGCACTGGCGCAATTCCCGGCGATATTCGGCGCGGGTATCGGCGCGACGAAGCTCGCGGTTACATTCACGCACCTCACGATTGTAGTTGCGGTTTTGGGCGGAGGCCGGGGCGGCCAGCGCGATGGGCGACGCCACGGCAATGGTGGCTGCGGCAAGAATCATACGTTTCATAGCTAATTCCTTCGTAATTGCCCGAAAAGGGACGGACTCGAGGAATAAAACGATCATTGTGCGCCGGTGTTGCATGAACCTAAAACAACAAGACGAGCCGCTTTTCAGGCTAGTCGGGCTGAACCTCCACATTTTTGGCAAGCGTCTTGTGCCGCACCCCGTCATCTTGCTCGACGGTGATCGTGATGTGCCCGGTCTTGCTCGTCTTTCGGTCCTGGACGATGCCCGACTTGCCCTTGTGAGTACCGGCGATGACGAAACAACGATCGCCATTCTTGATGCCCGCGCCGCTCATGTCAGCTTGATCTCGCGCAATCGCTCCAGAAGATAGTCGTGGCTCGAGATCGGCACCCATTTGGGCTCTTCCCCCGCCGCCACCGTCCCGGGCAGCGCCTCGATCACGAAATCGGGGCGGAAGTGGAGGAAGAACGGCATCGAATAGCGCGCGTTCGAGGCGCGGTCGGGCGCCGGGTTGACCACGCGGTGACTGGTCGAGCGCAATCGCCCGTTGGTCAGCCGCTGCAGCATGTCGCCAATATTGACCACCAATTCGCCCGGCCTGGGGCTGACCGGCAGCCAGCGCCCGCCCTTGGTCTGCAGCTCGAGCCCGGCTTCCTCGGCGCCGAGCAGCAAAGTGATGGTGTTGATATCCTCATGCGCCCCGGCGCGGATCTGATTCCCGCTCGGTTTGTCGATCGGCGGATAGTGCAGCAACCGCATCACGCTATTGCCGTCGCGCACGGTGTCGGTGAAATACTCCTCGTCGACGTGCAAGAACCGCGCGATGGCGCGCAGTACCTTTAGCCCCGCCGCGTCAAACGCGTCGTACAGTTCGAGAAATGTCTCTCGGAATCCTTCGACCTCGACCGGCCAGACATTGTCGGCCATCACGTCGCGGAAGGGGTGCCCGGCGGCAAGCTCGCGCCCGACGTGCCAGAATTCCTTTAGATCCGACGCGGTTCCGCCCTTGGCGGTCTCGACCCCGAACGCGGTATAGCCGCGCGCCCCGCCGCCGCCGGCGATGAGGTAGCTCCGCTTGACCACATCAGGCAGTGCGAAAAACGCCTTAGCCTTGGCCTCGGCACGGTCGATCAGCGGTTGCGGGATGCCGTGATCGCGGACGATCGCGAAACCATAATCGACAAAGCTTTGCCCAAGCTTATCGGCAAAAGCTTCGGGATCGCGATCGGCGTCATTGAGCGAGACGGACGCGACGGAGTCGCTGGTGAGAATGTCGGTCATGACCGGCTCTTAGCAAAAAATCAGGGCAGCATCAGCCCGGCCAAGGCGGCGCTCATCAGATTGGCGAGCGACGCGGCGAGCA
>JBDSOV010000001.1:0-3215 GCA_039914575.1 Sphingomicrobium sp. | reverse complement strand
CCGCTTCTACCTGCAACGCCGCCATCTGCGCCGCCTGTCCCGCCGACGGCCGCCCGGCGGTGAAGCGCTCGATATGGATATGCTCGTGGGCGATCTTGCGCTCGACCAGCACCGTCTCGGCCGCGTCCATCATCGGCCCCGGACCGCAGATGAACCACGCGTCGACGCTGCCCGGATCGACCACCAGCCGGTCGACCGCCTCGCCGCAGCGCGCGCCGTCGAGCATGCCGTTGAACAGCTCGACCTCGCCTTCTTCCTCGGCGAGGAAATGGTAGATTTCGAGCCGCCCCATGTAGCGGTCCTTGAGCTCGGCCAGCGCTTCGAGGAAGATCACCGACTGGCTGTCGCGATTGCCGTAAAACAAGGTGAAGCGGCTGGCCGGCTCCTCGGACAACGCGGTGCGGATCAGCGACATGATCGGCGTGATCCCTGAACCCCCCGCAATCCCGACGTAGCGGCGCTTGGCCTCCGCATCGAACGGCGTCGTGAACGACCCGTGCGGCGTCATCACGTCAATCAGGTCGCCCGCGCGCAGTGTCTCGGCGACCCAGTTGGAAAACACGCCCCCCGCGATGCGCTTGACGGTGACTTTCACCACCCCCTCGTCGGGCGCGACGCACAGCGAATAATTGCGCCGCACTTCCTCGCTGCCGATATCGGCGCGAAGGGTCAGATGCTGTCCCGCCTTGAACCGGAAGGCCTCGGCCAATTCGGGCGGCACCTCAAAGCGGATCGACATAGCGTCGTCGGTCTCGGGCAATATCTCGGCGACCCGCAGCGCGTGGAAATGCTCGGCCATCGCTCTAATCCGTTTGTCCCGAGCGCAGTCGAGGGACGTGTCTCGACTTCGCTCGACGCAATCGGTGGAGGGTGGTCCTCGTCAACGTTCCAGTCACCATTTCGCTTCGGGGTAAGTGCGCGGAATATGCTGCATTACCGCCAGCAGATGGCCGAGATGCTCGCTGTGATGCCCGCGCCGTCCGCCGAGGATCGGGCGCTGGTCGGCGGGCACCTCCAGCTTGGCTTCCACGAGGACCGCCGCGATGGCCGCTTTATACTCGCCCTCGAACCCGCGCGGATCGGGTACCGTCTGCCGCGCGATCAATTCCTCCAGCACTTCATCGACCTCGAACAATTCGGGGATGAAGCGCCAGCACCAGTCGAGCCCCTCGGCCATCCGCTTTGCGCTCTCCTCGGTCCCGTCACCGAGCCGGATCGTCCAGTCGGCGGCGAGCTCGCGGTGATAAGCGACTTCCTTGACCGCCTTCGCCGCCAATCCCGACAGGAACGGATCGGGGCTGTCGGCAAGCTCGCGATAAAGCAGATGCTGGTACGTCGAAAACAGCAATTGCCGCGCGATCGTCCGCGCAAAGTCGCCGTTGGGCTGCTCGACCAGCCAGCAATTCTTGTAATCGAGCACGTCGCGATGGAACGCCAGTTCGTCGCCGTCATCATTATTGGCCTTGTTGAGCAGATGCGTTGCCTGCCCGATCAAGTCGAGCGCAAGGTTGGCCAGGCTGAGATCCACTTCCAGCCCCGGCGCATGCCCGCACCATTCGCCAAGGCGCTGCCCGAGGACGAGCGAATCATCTCCCAGCCGCACCAGATAGTCATAATAAACGTCTTCGAGCGGATCCTTGCCCGGCACGACCGCCCCCTCGTCGAACGCCCCACCATCGGGCGCGTTCTTCGCGTGGCGCACATCGTCCTTCTCGACAATTGGTAGACTGGGCATAACTAGACCCGTTCGTGTCGAGCGAAGTCGAGACACGCCCGCCAACGTCCCTCGACTTCGCTCGGGACGAACGGATTGCGGCGGGCTAATTCACCACTCATATATGCTTCACCACATCCGGAATGTCGTAGAAGGTCGGGTGGCGATAGACCTTGTCCTCGGCCGGCTCGAACAACGGCCCGCTATCCGCCGGGTCGCTGGCGACGATCGCAGCCGACGGGATCACCCACAGCGAAATGCCTTCCTGCCGCCTTGTGTAGGTATCGCGGGCATGGGCCAGCGCGAGCTTCGGGTCAGGAGCATGAACACTGCCCACGTGGCGATGCGCCATCCCGCCCTTCGAGCGAATGAACACTTCCCACAGCGGCCAGTCATGTCCACCTCCTGCTGCGTCACTCACGCCGCCGCCCTCGCCGTGCGCTTGGCTTCATGGGCCGCCGCCGCATCGCGCACCCAGGCGCCGTCGTCCCATGCGTCGCGGCGATCCTTCATCCGCTCCTTGGCGACCGGCCCCTCGCCGCGCACCACCGCGTAAAATTCCTCCCAGTCGATCTCGCCAAAGTCGAAGCCCTGCTTGTCGACATTCCACTTCAGATCGGGGTCGGGGATGGTCAGCCCGAGATATTCCGCCTGTGGAACCCCGATATCGACGCATTTCTGGCGCAGCTCGTCATTGGTTTCGCGCTTGATCCGCCAGCGCATCGATCGCTCGGTGTTGGGGCTATTGTCGTCGGGCGGGCCGAACATCATCAGGCTCGGCCACCACCAGCGGTTGAGCGCGTCCTGCGCCATGCGCCGTTGCTCACGCGTGCCATTGGCCAGCGCGATCATGATCTCATAGCCCTGGCGCTGGTGGAAGCTTTCCTCCTTGCACACCCGCACCATCGCCCGCGCATAAGGGCCATAAGACGTCCGCTGCAGCGGCACCTGGTTCATGATCGCCGCACCATCGACCAGCCAGCCGATCGCGCCGATATCGGCCCAGGTCAAAGTCGGATAATTGAAGATCGTCGAATATTTGGCGCGGCCCGAATGGAGCGCGTCGATCATCTGCTCGCGGCTCGTGCCAAGCGTCTCCGCCGCGCAATACAGGTACAGTCCGTGCCCCGCCTCGTCCTGCACCTTGGCCAGCAGGATCGCTTTCCGCCGCAGCGACGGCGCGCGGGTGATCCAATTGCCCTCGGGTAGCATCCCGACGATCTCGCTGTGCGCATGCTGCGAAATTTGCCGCACCAGCGTCTTGCGATAGGCCTCGGGCATCCAGTCCTTGGGCTCGATGAATTCGTCCGCCGCGACCCGCGCCTCGAACGCCGCGGTCAGCGCAGTATCCTCGGGCGCCTCGATGGCGGTGACGGTCTTGCTGAGTTCGGTGGTGTACATGAAGCTGATGTAGCAAGTTGGCAGCCCAGCTACAAACGATGCGCGACTACATTCGTCGAACATTGCGGCCTTGCACAAACCGGGCGACAATGCGTTGGCA
>JBDSOV010000223.1:0-2977 GCA_039914575.1 Sphingomicrobium sp. | reverse complement strand
ATAGGCCGCGATGGCTTTCTCAATCTCGGCGAAGCTCATCCGGTCGGCATCGCGAACGACGGGCACGACCAGCCCCTTGGGCGCCGAGACCGCGACCGAGACGTCGAGATAATCGTGATAGACGATTGTGTCGCCTTCGATGCTGGCGTTGACCGAGGGAACATCCTTGGCAGCCAATGCGACGGCTTTCACGAAGAAGCCCATGAAGCCGAGGCGGATGCCGTGTTTCTTCTCGAACAAATCCTTGTACTTGGCGCGGGCGTCGATCACCGCGGTCATGTCGACATCGTTGAAGGTGGTAAGCAGCGCGGCGGTATTCTGCGCTTCCTTCAAACGGGTCGCGATCGTCTGGCGCATGCGGCTGATCTTGATGCGTTCTTCGCGGCGCTCGCCGGTGGGAGCGGGGGCGGATGATGCCGCTGCCTGCGCCGACGCGGGGGCGCTGGTTTTCGACGTCGCCGCGGCGAGCACGTCGTCCTTGGTGATCCGACCGTCCTTGCCGCTGCCCTTGATCGCGGAGGGATCGACGTGGTTGGCGAGCACCGCGCGGCGGACCGCGGGGGACAGGGTCAATGCGGCATCGTGCGCCGGGGCGGGATCACCGGATTCGCGCGGGCGGGGAGTCTCGGCTGGGCCAGCCGGGTTGACCGGGGCACCGGCGACTTCGGCCTGCGGTTCCGGTTTGGCAGCGGCAGGAGCCGCCGCAACCGCGCCCCCATCGTCGATCCGCGCGATCAGTGCGCCGACCGCGACGGTATCGCCTTCCTTGACCAATTGCTCGGCCAGCGTCCCCGCGACCGGAGCGTTGACCTCGACCGCGACCTTGTCGGTCTCGAGGCTGACGATCGGCTCGTCCTGCGCGACCGAATCGCCGGGATTCTTGAGCCACTGGCCGACGGTCGCTTCGGTGATCGACTCGCCCAAGGTCGGGACGTTGACGTCGGTGCTCATGAACTGGACATCCTCAAGAGGCTTTGGCGGTGGGTTGCGACTTGCTGGCACCTGTCCCGAGCGAAGTCGAGGGGTGGCCGAGCGCGTCGGCGATCAAGGTCGACTGCTCCGCCGCGTGGCGCTTGGCAAGGCCGGTCGCGGGTGAGGCCGAGGCGGCGCGGCCGGCATAACGCGGGCGCAATTGCGCGAAACCGGCGTCGGACAGGCTCTCTTCAAGCAGATTCTCGACAAAGCTCCACGCGCCATTGTTCTTTGGCTCTTCCTGCGCCCAAACCAGTTCGGTCAGGTTGGGCATTCCCTTGAGTCTTTTCTCGAGCGGCTCTGACGGGAACGGGTAAAGCTGTTCGATGCGAAGTATCTCGACCCCAAGGTCGCCCGCCGAATTGCGTGCATCCATCAGTTCGTAGGCGAGCTTGACCGAGCAGAGCACGAGGCGCCGCGTGTCGCTTGGCGCGGGCGGGTTGAGGTCGCCGAGGATCCGCCGGAAATGGCCCTCGCCGATGAAGTCGTCGCGTTGTGATACCGCCGACTTGTGGCGGAGCAGCGACTTGGGGGTCATGATCACCAAGGGCTTGCGGAAGTTGCGCAGCATCTGGCGACGCAGGATGTGGAAATAATTGGCCGGGGTGGTGCAGTTGGCGACCTGGATATTATCTTCGGCGCAGAGTTGCAGGAAACGCTCCAACCGCGCCGAACTATGCTCGGGCCCCTGCCCCTCGAACCCGTGCGGAAGCAGCAGGACAAGCCCCGAGGCGCGCAGCCATTTGGCCTCGCCGGCGGCAATGAACTGGTCGATGATGGTCTGCGCGCCATTGGCGAAATCGCCGAACTGGGCTTCCCACAGCACCAACGTCTTGGGGTCGGCGATCGAATAGCCATATTCGAAGCCGAGCACGCCATATTCCGAGAGCGGGCTGTCGCGCACCTCGAAGCGCGGCGCGGTGCCATCGCCATCGTTGATCTGGCGCAGCGGAATATATTTCTCGCCGGTCGCCTGGTCGACCCATACCGCGTGGCGTTGGCTGAAGGTGCCGCGCCCTGAATCCTGGCCCGAAAGGCGCACTCCATAACCGTCCTCGACCAGTGCGCCGAACGCCAGCGCCTCGGCGGTCGACCAGTCGATGCCAGCGCCGCCGTCGAGCGCCTTTTTTCGCGCTTCGACGATTCGCCCGAGGGTCTTGTGGATCGCGAGGCTTTGCGGAACCGTGGTCAGCAGGCCCGACAAGCGCTGGTAGAGATCGGCGTCGATCGCGGTGTTGACGTTGCGCCGCGCGTCGACCGGTTCGCCCGGCTTGCCCAGCCCCGACCAGCGACCCTCGAACCAGTCGGCCTTGTTGGGCAAATAGTTCGCCCCGGCGGTGAATTCGCCTTCGAGCAAGGCAGTGAATTCGGCGGTGCGCGCCTCGACCCAGGCGGCGTCGATCACGCCTTCGGCGATCAGCCGGGCGGCATAGATTGTGCTGATCGGCGCGTGGCGCGCGATTTCGGCGTACATCAACGGCTGGGTGAAGCTCGGCTCGTCGCCTTCATTGTGGCCGAAGCGGCGATAGCACCACATGTCGATCACGATGTCGCGATTATATTCCTGGCGATATTCGATCGCCAGTTTGCAAGCGAACGTCACCGCCTCGGGATCGTCGCCGTTGACGTGGAGGATCGGCGCCTGGACCGATTTGGCGATATCCGACGGGTAGGGCGAGGAGCGGCCGAACTGAGGCGAGGTGGTGAAACCGACCTGGTTGTTGATGACGAAATGGATCGTCCCGCCGGTGCCGTAACCGGGAAGCCCGGAAAAACCGAAACATTCGGCGACGATCCCTTGGCCGGCGAAGGCGGCGTCGCCGTGGAGCAGGATCGGCAATACCGTATCGCCCTCCTTGTCGCCCTTGATGGTCTGCGCCGCGCGGCTCTTGCCGAGCACCACCGGATCGACCGCTTCCAAGTGCGACGGGTTGGGCGCGAGGCTCAAGTGGACCTTGATCCCGTCGAACTCGCGGTCGCTGCTGGTGCCGAGGTGATATTTGAC
>JBDSOV010000220.1:0-4822 GCA_039914575.1 Sphingomicrobium sp. | reverse complement strand
TCGGTGTCGTCGGCCATTCGGGGCTCCTGTCGATCGGTTGCAAAGCGAGATGGGTTGCGCGCGCTGGATCGGCAATGGGGAACGGCAATGGCGGCGCGGGGTTATTGTCATCGGCACTGCAAGGGGGCAGATTCGACGGCATGGCGCGCAAGGCGGACAAAGCAGGGAGACCGCCAGGCGGCGGGGTCGGCACGTTCGACTTCGGCCAGATGCTGGCGATCGCCGACGCGCTGCCGGTGGCGTTGGCCTATGTCGATGCTCAGCTTCGCTACCGCTTCGTCAACCAGGCGCTGGCCGACTTTTTCGGGGTGCCGCGGGCCGAGATTCTCGGCCGGACGATGGCCGAGGTGCTCGACGCAACAGCGATGGCGGACAGGAAGCCGATGCTCGATTCGGCGCTCGGCGGCGAGCGGGTGTGGTTCGCCGCCGATTACCCTCACCCCACCCGCGGGCCGCTGACGCTGCAGTCGGAATATCTGCCCCAGCTTGGGGCCGACGGCGCGGTCGTCGGGATCGTCATCCTGATCCACGATGTCACCGAACAACGGATCGCCGAGCGCGCCTTGAAGGAGAGCGAGGCGCGGTTCCGGCGGATCGCCGATTCGGCGCCGGTGCCGATGTGGGTCACCCGGCTCGACCGCAGCCGCGACTTCGTCAACCAGGCTTATGTCGAGATGATGGGGGTCGGCGCGGAGGAAGCGCGGCGGATCAACTGGATGGAGCGGATCCACCCCGACGACCGCGCCAAGGTCATCGCCGACACGCGGGCGGGGGAGGCTAGTGGCGAGGCGTTCACCACCGAGGCGCGGTTCGAAATGCGGCCGGGCGAATGGCGCTGGATGCGCGCGGTGTCGCAGCCGCGGTTTGGCCCGGGCGGCGAGCTGGTTGGCTATATCGGGGTGTCGACCGACGTCACGCTGGCCAAGGAATCGGAGCTTGAGCTCAGACGCATGGTCGAGGATCGCACCGCCAAACTGCAGGCCAGCGAGGCCCGCGTCCGCGCCATCTTCGACACCGTGCTCGAAGTGATCGTCTTGCTCGAACCTGACGGAACGATCCTCGAAATCAACCGCGTCCACGCCACCTGGCGGGCGGACAATCCGGCCATTTCGATCGGCGGCAAGATCTGGGAAGCGCCGACAATGCAGGCCTACCCCCAGCATATACCGGCGATGAAGGAAGCGGTCGCGGCGGCGGCCACGGGCCTGTCGTTCAACGCCGAATTCAGGATGGAGCGCGAGGGGGTTCCGACCGCTTTTCTGGATTATTCGATCCAGCCGATCCGCGACGAGGCAGGCACGATTATCTACCTCCTCGCCGAAGCGCGCGACATCACCGAGTTGAAGAGCGCGCAGGAGCAGCTTCGCCAAAGCCAGAAGATGGAGGCGCTCGGCCAGTTGACCGGCGGCATCGCCCACGACTTCAACAATCTGCTCACCGTGGTGGTCGGCGGGCTCGATTTGATCGCGCGGCAAGTCACCGACGAGCGGCTGAAACGCTATGCCGCCAATGCGCTGACTGCGGCCGAACGCGGCGCCCGGCTGACCGCGCAATTGCTGGCGTTCAGCCGGGTCCAGCGGCTGGAGGTCAAACCGACCCTGGTCGCGCCGCTGATCGAGGCGATGCGACCGCTGTTGCGCAACGTGCTGGGGCCGACGATCGTCACGGAATTTTCGCTCGACGAAGCGCCGATGCCGGTGATGGCCGACCCGACCCAGCTCGAGCTGGCAGTGCTCAATTTGGCGATCAATGCGCGCGATGCGATGCCCGACGGCGGCATCTTGTCGATCGCCACCAAACCGGCTCACGTCACTGGTGATGCCGAGCTTGCGGACGGCAATTATATCGAACTGTCGGTCAGCGATACTGGCACTGGCATGCCGCCCGAGGTGCTGGCGCGGGCGTTCGATCCGTTCTTCACTACAAAGGAAGTCGGCAAGGGCACCGGACTCGGCCTGTCGATGGTCTATGGCGTCGCACGCCAGTCGGGCGGGACCGCGCGCATCGATAGTATCGTCGGCGAAGGGACCAATATCCGGCTGTATTTCAAGCGCGCCGTCCGCGCCGCCGAACAGGAGGCAGAGCAGGCCGAGGTCGAGCGCGGCGAGCCGACCGGCCGAAGCGCGTCGATCCTGGTCATCGACGATGATCCTGACGTCCGCGCTTTCATCGCTGAAAGCCTGTCCGACATCGGTTATTCAGTGCGTACTGCGGTTGACGGCAAAGCGGGCCTCGCGGCGTTTGCGGCGGCGCGGCCTGACGTCGTGATCCTCGATTATGCGATGCCCGGCCTGGCGGGCGGCGAGGTCGCGGCGCGGATCCTCAAATTGGTGCCGGGGCAGCCGATTCTGTTCGTCTCGGGTTATAGCGAGAGTGAGGCGATCAGCCGCGCCGCGCCGCGAGCGCGGATGCTGGCCAAGCCGTTCAAGCCCGACGCGCTCGATGCCGCCGTGCGCGAGGCGCTGGGTGAGGGGAAAGAAGCAGCGGGTTAAGCGTTATGGGGTGGGGTCGACTGGACAGGGAGTCCGCGCCATGTTGGAACTGATCATCGCACTCGCCGCACAGGCCGCAGTCGCCGCGAGTACGCCGCTCAACCTCAATGCCAACGCATTGTTCGATCGAGATGTCGCGCTGAGGCAATGGGCGGTGCGGCTGCACGATACCATCGTGACGGTTGGCTGACGCTATACGAAGCGTAGGGCGCGCTGCTGGCGTTCAAAGAACTCGCCGACGGCAATCGTGACGGGCAGGTCACGACCTATGAATATGACCGCGCCAAGGAGTTTATCGCAGCGCGGTGATCGGCGGGGCGACCATTAACATCGATCAAGCTACTGGCAAAACGACTCGGATATGGTCGGCTTGTCGAGTCGCGCAGGGTGCCGCGGCGCGCGGGTCAGGGGTCTAGCGATGTCGATCGAGAATAGAATCTATTTCCGGGAGCGCGCTGAACAGGAAATGGCTGCGGCGGAAACGGCCGCCAGCCCGTCGATCGGCGCGATCCACGCCGATCTTGCAAAGCTGTACATGGCTCACGCAGATGGACCGGTCGAGGTGGGCGAAGTTAGTACGCTGGAAGCGCTGCTGGTTGCCGCGTTTGCCGCCGATGAAGATAATTTTCGTCGAAGCCGGCAATCTGGACGAGCTTGATTGGGTCGATCACGCGCAAGCTGCCGCGTGAGAAGGCCATTGCCCCCGCTTCGCGCAGCTCGCGCAAGATGCGGTTGATGTGGACCGGGGTCATGCCCAGCGCATCGGCGAAGATGATCTGCGAAATCGGCAGCGCGACTTCACCTTCCGGTATGCGGTTCGCGGCAACCGTGCGCAGGTAAAGCTCGCACATCAGGTGCGCCACGCGCTCGATGCTGCTGCGCCTCCCCATACTGACGATCCATGCCCGCAACGTGCCCTCGTCGATCAATTGCGACTTGTACAACGCACTCGCGATGCGCGGATGATCGTCGAGCATGGTCGCCATTTCCTCACCGGAAATCAGCGCGACCCTGGCCGGGGTGATGGCCTGCAGGCTGTGGTCCATCTCGGCCAATATGCCGACGTGCAGATCGCAGGAGTCGCCCGGCAGCAGGAAGGCCATGATCTGCCGCGATCCGTTGGGTAGAATCTTGTAGCGGCAGGCCCAGCCGTCGAGCATGATGAACACCGGCCCGGGACGATCGCCTTCGCGGATCATGTCCTGCTTGGCGACATAGTTGCGCGGACGCGACGTCAAATGTTCCAGGATCGCGACGTCAGCGGCCGAGAGCGAATTCAAGCCTTCAAGTTTTTGAATGAAGCGATTTAACATGACTGGCGTGTAAGTCCCCCACCTCCGGAACGAAATTGCATACAATCATTGTTCAAAGTTGAGCTAGGTTATGGCGAAGCCAAAATAACCGCCTTACAGGTGAGCTTCGTCGGGTGCGGCACAGGTGCCGTCGGCGAGGAGCTAACGCTCTATCCGCACCAGGAAAGGCGCGTAATGCCTGACTCGAACATCGGCGATGATCATAATCCTTTCGGTTCGACAATGAAAGACCCGACCAAAGGCGCTGCCGCACTGTTGTTGGTCGAAAGCTTGATCCACGGCCTGATTGCCCGCTCAATCCTGTCGGTGCAGGAGGCAGTCGATATCATCGACATCGCCGCCAATATTGAACGCGAACTCGACGCGACAGGGCTCGCGCCCCCGTTCGGTGATTTTCATTCGTTGCTGTTGCCGATCGTGAGCAGTTTGCGAGCCGATCTCAATCCATGATGGAATGGCCGACAAATTGTGTGCCGCGTCAGCCGGCCTTCTTCTTGACGCCGATCCCGACCACCATCTGGTTGGCGCGGTCGTAAGACAAGGGCTTGCCGAACAGATAGCCCTGGATGGTGTCGACCCCCAAGTCCCGCATCCGTTCGAAATCCTCGGCGGTCTCGACGCCCTCGGCGGTGACGTTCATGCGGAAGCTCTTGGCGAGCTGGACGATGGACTGGATGATCGCGACATTCTCGGGCCGGGTGCCCGCCGCGCGGACGAAGCTGCCGTCGATCTTCAATTTGTGGAACACCGCCTTGTTGAGGTAGCCGATCGACGAGTAACCAGTGCCGAAATCGTCGAGCGCGATTCCGACGCCAAGCGCACGCAGCCGCTTCAACACGTCGAGCGTGGCATTTTCGTCGCCGAGGAACACGCCCTCGGTGACCTCCAGTTCGATCCGGTTGCCGGGCAATTTGAAGCGCGCCAGCGCCTGGCTGACGTAATTGGGAAGCGACGGCAGGATGATCTGCTTGGGGCTGATGTTGATCGCCATGGTGATCGGCTCGGGCCAGGTCGCGA
>JBDSOV010000120.1:0-5265 GCA_039914575.1 Sphingomicrobium sp. | reverse complement strand
CTTGCCAAGCGGGCCATAACTGGCCCATCGCCCGTCATCCGACAAGCAGCTGGAAGCCCTTCGAAATCATGAAACTGATCATCGGCAATCGCGCTTATTCCAGCTGGTCGTTTCGCGGCTGGCTGGCATGCAAGCAATCGGGCCTCGAATATGAGGAGCTGGTCGTGCCATTGTTCGGCGAGGAATGGGAAAAGCGCCGCGAAGGCGACGAATTCGCGCCGTCGCTGGGCAAAGTTCCAATCCTGTGGGACGGCGATTGCGTCGTCTGGGACAGTTTGGCGATCATCGAATTTCTGGCCGACCGGGTCGGTCGCGAAAAGTTCTGGCCCGACGATGAAAGCGCGCGCGGAATGGCGCGGTCGATGGCCGCCGAAATGCATTCGGGGTTTGCCAATTTGCGCCGCGACTTGCCGATGAATGTCCGTCGCAACTTCGGCAGCGTCGATTTGTCGCCCGAGGTCGAGGCCGAAATCATCCGGATCCTCAACCTGTGGGCCCAGGCCCGCGCCCGCTTCGGCAGCGGTGGCGATTATCTGTTCGGAAAATGGTGCGCGGCGGATATCATGTTCGCCCCGGTCATCACCCGCTTCGTCACCTACGGGGTCAAGATCCCGCCGTTCGCCGCCGCGTATATGGAAGCTGTCCTCCACCGCGCCGACGTCGTCGAATGGATCGAACTCGCCCAGGACGAACCATGGGTGATCGAGCAATATGAGGGCGAGAAAGCCTAATAAGGAGTCCCGTCCTTATGGGTGTATCGCTCGTCGCCCATGTTCCAGATCAAATCGGCGTCGGGGTAGTGGCAATCGCCTTCCCCTTCGCTGTTGTCGATCGCGACGAAGGCGCAGGGCCGGTCCGAGCGGTTGACCAGATGGTGGCCGTTGGCGGCGTCCTTGGGAAAGGTCGCAATGTCGCCGGGCCGAAGCAATGTCTCCCCATCTTCCTCGACCAGCACCGCCTCGCCTTCAAGCATGAGGACAATCTCGTCGATCCCTTCATGCCAGTGGCGCTGACTAGACCAGGCGCCGGGTTCGAGCATGCAATGGCTGATCCCCATCCGGGTCAGGCCGGTGGCGGTGCCGACCCGTCGATACCGCCGTCCCGCAACGTCTTTCGAATAAGGCGCGGGATAGCCGGTGCTTGCGGTTTGCTCGATTCGGGAAAGATCGACTTTCGGCATGACGCCCTCCTTGCTAGTCCTCGGTCATGACATCCCTAATCGATCCGGTCGATCTGGCCAAAAGGCTGATCGCCTGCCCCAGCGTCACCCCCGCCAGTGGCCGCGTGTTCGCCGAGCTCGAGGAGGCATTGCTGCCATTGGGGTTCGACGTCCACCGCTTTGTCAGCGGCGACGCGCCTGACGGCCCGGTCGAAAATCTGGTCGCGGTGCGGGGGCATGGAAGCCCGCATTTCGGCTTTGCCGGGCATCTTGACGTCGTCCCCCCTGGCGAAGGTTGGGCGAGTGACCCGTTCGCCCCGCTGATCGAGGATGGTCGGCTGGTCGGGCGCGGCGCCAATGATATGAAGAGCGCGATCGCCGCGTTCGCCGCCGCCGCGTCACGCGTGCCCGGGCATCGCGGTTCTTTGTCGTTGCTGATCACCGGTGACGAGGAAGGCCCGGCGACCTACGGTACTCCGGCGATCATCGACTGGCTGGCCGAGCATGAATTAAAGCCCGACATGATCCTGATCGGCGAGCCGACCAGCGAGACCGCGCTTGGCGACACGATCAAGATCGGGCGGCGCGGGTCGGTCAATATGTGGATCGAGGTGCCCGGCACCCAGGGCCATGTCGCTTACCCCCACCGCGCCGACAATCCGGTAGCAAAGCTGGCGCGAATCGTCGCCGCGCTCGACGCCTTGGTGCTCGATGCCGGCAATGACGCCTTCCCGCCGTCCAACCTCGAATTCACCGACATTGGCTGCCCGCCCGGCGCGACCAATTTGATTCCCGCCGCCGCCACCGCTCGGCTCAACATCCGCTTCAACGATCTCCAGCGCGGCGCGGATCTGGTGCGGATGGTCGAGGAAATGGTGTTGGCCGAAGCACCCGGCGCGACCGTCATTGCCAGGATCAGCGGGGAGGCATTCCTCACCCCGCCCGGCGCGCTCTACGATCTATTGGTGTCGGCGATCACCGACGAAACCGGCATCGCGCCGACGCTTTCGACCGGCGGCGGCACCTCGGACGGGCGCTTCCTCATCGCGCTGTGCCCGGTGGTCGATTTTGGGCTACCCAATGCCAGCATGCACAAGGTCGGGGAAAGCGCGGCGGTCAAGGATATCGAGACGCTGGCGAATATCTACCAGCGGGTGATCGAGCGAGCTCTCGGTTAGGCGACTGAGCGCTTGCGGTCGGCGTTGGCGACCCATTTCTCAAAGTCGTCCTCAAACATCGGCTCGGCAAAGACGTAGCCCTGAACCGTGTCGCAGCCCATCGCCCGCAACAGGTCGGCCTGGGCGCTATTCTCGACCGCTTCGGCGACGATCTCGCAGCCGACGCCCTTGATCAGATGCACCACTGCTTGAACCACGACCCGCGCTTTCTCGCTGGTCTCGATCTCGGCGATCAGCGACTGGTCGAGCTTGACCCGGTCAAGCGGCATCGAGCGAAGCCGCGCGAGGTTGGAGTAGCCGGTACCGAAATCATCGATCGCGATCGACGCACCCTCGGCGCGAAGCGCGGCAATTTCCGCGAGATCGGCTTCGCCGCACTGCATCGCCACAGTCTCGGTGAATTCGAGCTCGATCATCGACAAGGGCACATCGTGCGCGGCGAAAATGTGCCGCAGGCGGGTGAAGAAATCGACCCGGTCGAGCTGGCGCGGGCTGATGTTGAACGACAGCCGGCGGTCGATCCCCTGGCGGCGCCAACCGCTGAGGATGATCGCGACCTGGTCCATCACCCAGTCGCCAATCTCGCCGATCATCCCAGTCTGCTCGGCAATCGAGATGAAGGTCGCCGGCGCGCGAATTCCGTCGCGCGGATGTTGCCAGCGAAGCAGCGCCTCGACCCCGGTGGTCTCGCCGGTCGTCAGGCTCATCTGCGGCTGCAACGCAAGGCGCAACTGACCGCGCGGCACCACGTCGGTCAGCGCATTTTCGGTCTCGATGCGCAGTTGATGTTCCTTGGCCAGCTCGTCGCTGAACAGGCAATGCTGCCCGCCGCCACGCGCCTTGGCACGGTACATTGCAAGGTCGGCAGCGCGCATTAGCCCTTCGACAGTCGATCCGTGGTCGGGCGAAACCGCGACCCCGATCGACGCGCCGATGTCGATGCTGTGACCCTGGAGTTCGAACGGCTCGGAAATCGCCAGCGCGATTCGCCGCGAAATCATTTCGATCTCGGCCGTCCCTTCAATTTCGGGGAAGAACAAGGTGAATTCGTCGCCCGCCAGGCGTGCCAGCAATGGCCGCGGCAGGCCGGTGTCGCCAATCTCGGCGGTGACCACCACGCGCAGGCGGTTGGCGACCATCACCAGCAATTGGTCGCCACGGGCATGGCCAAGGCAATCGTTGACCGCCTTGAACCGGTCGAGGTCAACGAACAGCATCGCCGACTCGACGCCGCTGGCAGTGCACAGCAACTTGTCGGCCTCGGAGCGAAAGTGAAGTCGGTTGGGAAGCGAGGTAACCGGATCATACATCCCCAGCGCATGGGCATTTTCGATCGAGGCGCGAACCTCCTCGAACAGGCTGTCGACCGCGGCCGCGAGCTTGGGGTTGGTATCGCGCAGGATTGCCGGCGCCGGTGATGTAAAGTCACCATCCTCGACCGCCAGCAAGCGCTCGGCCAATGCATTCAGCGCCCGCGCGCTTTCGCTGTTGGGGCGTTCGGAGGCAATGTAGCTGACCAACAGACAGAAGGCACCCGCGACGACCGAGGCGGCGATCTGCTTGTCGAGCTCGGTGATGTAAAGGAAGGCGGCGAGCGAAAACAGGAATGACGCGACACCCGCCGCGCCGGACAGGATCGCATTGCTGACTTTCTGGGCAGTTCCGTCGTTCATCGCCGCAATCGCGCTTTCGCAAAGGGGGCGGAGCAACCGCCATTTCACCTTCGAAGGATTAAACGGTCGGGGTTAAAGAAGCGTCGAGCGTAAAGGTTAACGCCGCAGTATCAGGTACAGGCTGCCCCCTCCGCCGTGGCGGCGATGCGCCTGGCGGACCGCGGCGATCCGCGAGGAATGTCGCGATATGGTCAACCAGTCGTTGACCGCGGCACGAATCCGCCCGCGCTCGACCGGCGGGTCGCCTTTGCGCGCATGGCCGGTGATCAGCAGCACGATCCGTTCGCCGCGCGTGATCGCTGTCTCCAACGTGCGGTCGATCGCCTCCCACGCCTGGTCGAGATTGTGGCCATGGAGGTCGAGGATCCGGTCGGGCTCGACCGTGCCGCCCTTGAGCCGCCGATCCCAACCGCCGTCGAGCGTGTTGGCGATCATTCGGCGCGGCGGCGGTGCGACCGGGACCCGGCGTGGTGGAGGGGGGGCGGCCTTGGGCCTGGACGGAGCCGGTGCGTCCGGAGTCGCTGGCGTCTCGACCCGGTTAACCTCGACCTTGTCGCGCGACAGCGGACGGATCGACGCGGTTACCCGCGCCCACAGCGCCTGCTCCTCAGCGGATAGCGGCCGCATTTTGCACCGCCAACCGCGCAGCGACTCCCTTGGGCAGCAGCACCAACGCGCTGCCTTGCGCCGACATTCCCCCGGCGATGGACTTGGCCGCGGCCCCTGCCCCCCAGAAAGTATCGTAGCGATTGGCCCCCTTGATCGCCCCGCCGGTATCCTGCGCGACCCACAGCCCGTCGGCGACATCGCGGTCGAGATCGAGGAACACCGGCGCGCCCAATGGCTCGAACGAAGGATCGGCGGCGACCGTGCCGCGGGTCGTCACCGGCAAGCCCATCGCGCCGAGCGGCCCCGGCCCGGTCAGCTCGCGGAAGAAGATGTAGCTGGGGTTCTCGCGCATCAGCGCGACGCCGCGATCGGGCTGGGACCGCATCCAGCCGACAATCCCGTCCATCGTCGCCCCGCCCGGCGGCAGCACCCCGCGCTCGCGCAACAGCCGCCCGACCGCGACATAATCAGCGCCATTCTGGTCGGCATAGCCGATGCGGACGACGGATCCGTCGGGCTGGAGCAGCCGCCCCGATCCCTGGATCTGGAGAAAGAACAACTCGATCGGATCGGCGGCATAAGCGATTTCGAGCCCCTTGCCGGCCAACACCCCCTGCTCGATCTCGCTGCGGGTGAAATACGGCCC
>JBDSOV010000093.1:0-4123 GCA_039914575.1 Sphingomicrobium sp. | reverse complement strand
CGGGGTTGGACTGGTCACGGCCGATCCTGGTGACGATGCTCAGCGCGATGACAGTCGCGGCGATGGTCCTTCTGCCGAGCCAGCGCGCGCGCGGCTGGGCCAAGGTCAAATTGGCCAAGCATCTGTTTGAGCATCGCTACGATTATCGCACCGAATGGCTGCGCTTTGCCGACACCATCGGTCGGTCGGGGTCCGACGTCGCGCCGCTCGGGGAGCGTTTGGTGAAGGCGTTTGCCGACATCCTCGACAGCCCTGGTGGCTTGCTGCTGGTGGCCGACGACCAGGGAGAAATCGAGCAGGCCGCGGTGTGGAACTGGAATGGCGCAGGGTTCGCCCCCGATGGCCTCGATCAGGCGCGCTGGGCCGAGCTTGAGCGCGACCCGAAAATCCTTGACTTCGACGCCCTGCGGCGCGGCGAGGAACGCGGAGGATCGGTCCTTCCGGTGCCGCCCTGGCTCGACGACGATGCTTGGTGCGGGGTTCCTTTGGTCCATGGCGGCCGGCTGATCGGGCTGGTGATGCTTGCCTCGCCGGACTTCCGCCGCGCGCTCGACTGGGAAGACTTCGACTTGCTCAAGACCGCCGGTCGCCAAGCTGCGAGCAGCCTGGCCGAAGCCCACGGCCAGCAAGCACTTGCCCAGTCCCAGCGCTTCGACGAATTCAACCGCCGCTTCGCCTTCATCCTTCACGACGTGAAGAATCTCGTCAGCCAATTGTCGCTGGTCGCGCGCAATGCCGAGCGCCACGCTGACAACCCCGAATTTCGCACCGACATGATCGCCACGCTGCGCAGTTCAGTCGGCAAGATGACCGATCTGCTCGCCCGACTGACCCCGGCAGCGGACCAGCGCGCCGCCCGGATCGAGCCGACCCCGCTTCGACCGCTCGTTGCCGCCTTGGTCGCAGCCCGTCGGACGAACCATGATGTTACACTTAGCGGCGACGGCAATCACTGGGTGCTCGCCGATCCGTTGCTGCTCGAGCAGGCGATCGACCATCTGTTGCAAAATGCGGTCGATGCAAGCCCCCCGTCGCAAGGCGTCACTGTGCGCATGGGCGGTGACGGCAGCGAGGTAACGATTTCGATCGTCGATCAGGGGCCGGGGATGGACAGCGACTTCATCCGCACCCGGATGTTCCAGCCGTTCGCCTCGACCAAAGACGGCGGCTTCGGGGTCGGCGCATTCGAGGCGCGCAGCCTGGTCGCGGCGATGGGCGGGCGCCTCGCCGTCGACAGCCGGCCCGGCAAGGGCAGCCGCTTCACCATTCATTTGCCGGAAAGCCAGCCGGCCACCCAACGATCACGGAAACGCGCATGACTGACGACAAGCAACTCCCCGTCCTGCTGATCGTCGAGGATGACGAAGGCCTCCAGCGTCAGCTCAAATGGGCCTATGAAGGCTATCGCGTAGTCGCCGCCACGACCCGTGTGCAGGCGATCGACTTGCTCCGGCTGCATGAGCCCGCTGTGGTCACACTCGACCTCGGGCTTCCGCCTGACCCCGACGGAACCAGTGAAGGCTTTGCCACGCTGACCGAGATCCTTAGCCTGAAGCCCGATACCAAGGTGATCGTCGCCTCGGGCCATGGGGCGCGCGAAAGCGCGCTTCGAGCGATCGCGCTCGGGGCCTATGATTTTTATCGCAAGCCGGTCGATATCGATGACCTCGGGCTGATCGTCGCGCGCGCCTTCCACTTGCACGGAATCGAGCAGGATAATCGTCGGCTCGAGGCGGGTGACGGCGACACCAGAACCGTGCTCGGATCGATCATCACCGCTTCGCCGGAAATGCTCAAGGTTGCACGGACGATCGAGCGTGTTGCACCGGCCGATGTATCGGTGATGTTGCTCGGCGCGAGCGGCACCGGCAAGGAATTGTTGGCGCGTGCGGTGCATGAACTGAGCCCGCGCCGACGCGGCGATTTCGTCGCGATCAACTGCGCCGCAATCCCCGAAAACCTGCTCGAGGCCGAATTGTTCGGCTATGAGCGCGGGGCGTTCACCGGCGCGGTCAAGACTACCCCCGGCAAGATCGAGCAAGCGCAGGGCGGAACTCTGTTCCTCGACGAAGTCGGCGACATCCCGCTGCCGCTTCAGGTCAAATTGCTGCGCTTCCTGCAGGAACGAGTGATCGAGCGGATTGGCGGGCGAAGCATGATCGCGGTCGACACGCGGATCGTCTGCGCCACCCACCAGGACCTGGAGTCGATGATCGCCGCCAACCGCTTCCGCGACGACCTTTACTATCGCCTCGCCGAAATCGTGGTGATGATCCCGTCGCTCGCCGAACGGCCGGGCGATGCGGTGCTGCTGGCGCGGCATTTCGTCACCCGCTTCGCGCGCTCGATGAACCCCAAGGTCCAGGGCCTCGGCCCCGATGCAGCCGAGGCGATCGACGCGCACAACTGGCCGGGCAATGTCCGCGAGCTGGAGAACCGCATCAAGCGCGCGGTGATCATGGCCGACGGGCGCACCATCAGTGCTGCCGACCTCGACCTCGGCCCGCGACTGTCGCCCGAGGAATCGCGCGCCATCAACCTGCGCGCCGCGCGCGAAGTGGCCGATCGCCGCGCCATCCGACACGCACTGGCGCGGACTGACAACAACATCTCAGGCGCCGCCAAATTACTCGGCATTAGCCGCCCGACCCTGTATGACTTGATCAAGCAATATCAATTGCAAGCGTAGGTTATCATTCGACCAACAGCCTTGCAGTCTGTCGCTCCACGCTTAGTCTCCCTGGCACATCATCTCGGGAGACAGTTATGGATCGCCGCCAGTTCCTCGCTACCACCGGGCTTGCCGCAAGCGCCGCGCTAGCCCCCGCCGTTCCGGCTTTTGCCAAAGGCAATGCCGCTCCCGCCGCAACGCCGGGCGACGCGAAGCTTAACGCGCTGCTCGAGAAGATTTTCATGGACCGGGTCAAACGCTCGCCAAGCTTTGCCACCGGGCTCGGATTCGACAAGGGCCCGCTGGTGGCGCTCAAGTCGCAATTCGACACCCGCCCCGCCGCCAGGGCCCGGGTCGAGGATATGGCCCTCGCCAATCGCGAACTGGCCCAGGTCCGTGGCGTCAATCCCGCGACCCTGTCGACCGCCGGCAAGCTCAACCGCGAAGTCGTTCTGTACCAGGGCGAAACCGGCCTCATCGCGCGCGAGAAATTCGGCATCGACAGCGTTCAGCGCCCCTATCCCATCTTCCAGCAAGGCGGGGTCTATTTCTCGACCCCCGACTTCCTCAATTCCAGCCACACGATCGACACCGCCGCCGATGCCGAGGCCTATCTTTCGCGCCTCGCTTTGGTCCACACCTTGCTCGACAACGACAGCACCGACCAGAAGAACCAAGCGGCGCGCGGCTTCCTTGCCCCGGCCTGGTCGATCGATCTGACGCTTGGCCAGATGAAGAAATTGCGCGGTGTCGCTGCGGCCGACAGCGGCATGGTCCAGTCGGTCGCCAGGCGCGCCGCCGCCAAGAACATCGCCGGCGACTGGGCATCGCGGGCGAGCGCCATCGTCGAAAGGCAAGTCTATCCCGCGCTCGACCGCCAGATCGCTCTGATGGAAGCATTGAAGCCGACCTCGCGAACGGGAGACGGCGCCGCCCGCTTGCCGCAAGGCGAGGCAATCTACGCCGCCGCATTGAAGCAGGCGACGACTACCAACTTCACCCCCGACGAAGTCCATCGCCTCGGACTCGCCCAGGTGGCCGAGATCAGCGCCCAGCTCGACGTCATCCTTAAGGCCGCCGGCCTCAGCCAGGGCAGCGTCGGCGAACGGCTCGACCAATTGAACCGCCGCGCCGACCAGCTCTATGCCAACACGCCCGAAGGTCGCGCCGCGCTGATCGCCAGCTTGAATGCCGGGGTCGAGGACATGAAGGGCCGCCTGCCGCGCGCGTTCGCCACCTTGCCGACCCAGCCGCTCGAAATCCGCGCGGTGCCGGTCGAGATCCAGGACGGCGCATCCAACGGATATTACCGCAGCGCGTCGCTCGACGGGACGCGTCCGGCGATTTACTACATCAACCTCAAGGACGTCGGCGACTGGCCGAAATATTCGCTGCCCGCTTTAACCTATCACGAAGGCTCGCCCGGCCATCATTTGCAGATCAGCCTGGCCC
>JBDSOV010000049.1:0-2723 GCA_039914575.1 Sphingomicrobium sp. | reverse complement strand
TCGACCGCCCGTGTTGCGCACCTATTGTGCGAAACCGCGACCCGCTACGGCCTCGACGTGCACAGCGAGCCGTTGATCAATCCCTTCACCCAGCAGCAGATCGCCGACATCACCGGCCAGACATCGGTCAACGTCAACCGCGTATTCGCCGATCTCGAGCGGCAGAAATTGATCAAGCGAAACGGCCGCGAAATCCGCTTCCTCGATTGGCCCGAACTGCTCCGCGTCGCGAGTTTCCAGCCGGGCTATCTCGACTGAAATTATCAATGTGCGGCGGTGCGCGAGTGAGCGCTTTCGCGATACCGGCGTTCGCCTGTCCCCCGGACAGGCTGTGCGTTGGCATGGTGGGCGCGGCAGGGATTGAACCTGCGACCCCACCCGTGTGAAGGGTGTGCTCTACCACTGAGCTACGCGCCCATGCCGGCGTCGGTTGGTGCCGATAGTGAAGCGGCCCGAGCCTGTCCAGCCTACTGGACAGCATCCTTCAATATCCGCCCGGGGCGGAACTTGGGCTGGCTGCTGGCCTTGATCTGCATCGGCTCGCCAGTGCGCGGGTTGCGACCGACCGAGGCCTTGCGCCGGGTCACCGAGAAATTGCCGAACCCGACCAGGCGGACTTCATCGCCGCGTTTCAATGCCGAGGTGATGACTTCAAGCATCGTCTCCACCGCACGCGACGAATCCGAACGGGTGAGCCCGGCGCGGTCGGCGATCTGGCCGATGAGGTCTTGCTTGTTCATACCATACTCCCGAGCTGCTCGCGGAGACTCGCGGCCGTGGTCGATCCGCTTTTAAGGCGATAACTGACCGCGAAGTCAAAGCACTAGACCGTGATCGTACCAGATTAATTCAATCTGGGACGTGAATCACGGTCTAAACATAGGCTTAGAGCCTGATTCACGCCATCGACCGAAGCGCGAAGCGCTTCGACCTCAAACGATCAGGCTCTAGTGACGAACAGCCGGACTTTCACCTGTCCCGGCGGGGGACGGCACCGGTTCGGCGGCATGTTCGTCGACGTCCGACCATTCGATCGGCGTGACCGGTCCGGCCAGCGCCAGCGCCAACACTTCGTCGACATGGGCTACCGGGTGAATGTTCAATTTGTCCTTCACCGCCGCCGGAATCTCGGCGAGGTCTTTTTCATTTTCTGCGGGGATCAGCACGGTGGTGATACCCCCGCGCAACGCCGCCAGCAATTTCTCCTTGAGGCCGCCGATCGGCAATACTCTGCCACGAAGCGTCACTTCGCCGGTCATCGCCACGTCGCGGCGGACCGGGATGCCGGTCAGGGTCGAGATCATCGCGGTAACCATGCCGACGCCCGCCGACGGGCCATCCTTGGGCACCGCGCCTTCGGGCAAATGGACGTGGATGTCCTTGCGCGCGAAGATTGACGGCTTGATGCCATAGGCCGGGGCGCGCGCCTTGACGAAGCTCATCGCCGCCTGGATCGATTCCTGCATCACTTCGCCCAATTTGCCGGTGGTCTTGACCAGCCCCTTGCCCGGCACGGTGACCGCCTCGATGGTCAGCAATTCGCCGCCGACCTCGGTCCAGGCGAGCCCGGTGACCGCGCCGATCTGATCCTCTTCCTCGCCGACCCCATAGCGATAGCGGGTGACCCCGAGATATTCGCCGACATTGTCGGCGGTCAGTTCGACCTGGCTGACCTTATTCTCGAGAATCTGGCGGAGCGACTTGCGGGCGATCTTGGCCAGCTCGCGCTCGAGCGTCCGGACGCCGGCCTCGCGGGTGTAATGACGCAGGATAGCGCGCAGGCCGTCTTCGGCGAACACCATCTCGCTGTCCTTGAGGCCATGCGCTTCCATCTGCTTGGGGATCAGGTGGCGCCGGGCGATCTCGACCTTCTCGTCTTCGGTATAGCCTTCCAGGCGGATGATCTCCATCCGGTCGAGCAATGGCTGGGGCATGTCTAGACTGTTGGCGGTGGTGACGAACATCACGTCGCTAAGGTCGTAATCGAGCTCGAGATAATGGTCCTGGAAGCGATTATTCTGCTCCGGATCAAGCACTTCGAGCAACGCCGAGGCGGGGTCGCCGCGGAAATCGGTGCCGAGCTTGTCGATCTCGTCGAGCAGGAACAACGGATTGTTAGTCCCGGCTTTCTTCAAATTGGTGATGATCTTGCCCGGCAGCGAGCCGATATAGGTGCGGCGGTGACCGCGAATCTCGGCTTCATCGCGCACCCCGCCCAATGACTGGCGCGCGAACTCGCGTCCCGTGGCGCGAGCGATCGAGCGGCCGAGGCTGGTCTTGCCGACGCCCGGCGGGCCGACCAGGCACAGGATCGGGCCCTTCAAGCGATTGGTCCGCGCCTGGACCGCGAGATATTCGACGATCCGGTCCTTGACCTTCTCCAGCCCGTAATGATCCTCGTCGAGGATCGCCTGCGCCTCGGCGATGTCGCGTTTGAGGCGGGACTTCTTGCCCCACGGCAGCCCGAGCAAAATGTCGAGATAGTTGCGCGCAACGGTCGCCTCGGCGGACATCGGCGCCATGCCCTTCAATTTCTTCAATTCGGCATTGGCGCGGGTGCGGCCTTCCTTGGACAGCCGCGTCTTGCGGATCTTGATCGCCAGCTCGGCCAGCTCGTCGCCATCCTCGCCATCCTCATTGCCGAGCTCGCGCTGGATCGCCTTCAATTGCTCGTTGAGATAATATTCGCGCTGGGTCTTCTCCATCTGGCGCTTGACCCGGCT
>JBDSOV010000030.1:0-2795 GCA_039914575.1 Sphingomicrobium sp. | reverse complement strand
GCGGCTGCGACGAAGGTGGCGAGCAAGGGCAGGCGCATATCAATTCCTGGTCATGAGAGTGAAGGCGGCTGACGATCAACCGCGCCAGCTTTCGCGGCGCTGAATATCGGCGGGAAGGTCACTGGGTCGGCGGGGTGGCGGGCGCGGCGGTGTTGGTGGCGACCGCCGCCGGGGCAGGCGCCGGTGCGGGCGGGCGAGCAACCGGGCGTGGAGCCGGGCGGGTTGCCGGGCGAGTCTGGGTCGCAGCGGGCGGCGCGGCGACAACCGGGATCGCTTGCGCGGGGCCGCGCAACAGATCGGGGCCGAGCAGGCTGACATTGCGGACCCGGGTCGCGGCCGGGCCGACTTGGGGCGCGGTGGCGGTGCCGACCGAAATGCGCAGCGCCTCGGCCTTGGCGGTGTTGAGCACTGGCGCGGTCGCGGTCGGCGGGACGTCGAACCGCTCGCCCGGCTGGAGGATGCCTTCCTTGAGCAAGGTCGTGCCATCCTTGACCTGGATCCACGCTGGCGCGGTGGCGGTAATTGTGACCGGGCCGGCTGTGCTGGCCGCAACCGGCGGTGGAGCGGCGGGGGCGGCGAATGGCGCGGCCTCCGCAATGACATTGTCGGGCGCGGTCTGGGCGCGGTTGTTGAGCCAGCTGGCGATCAAGGCGACCGCGATGATTGCGCCGATCGCGGCGAAAATCAGCCAGCGCGGCATGGCACGGGCCGGGTCCAACGGCTCGAATTGCTCGGCCTGTTTGGGGATCAGGCGAGTGCCACCGATCTCGGCGCGCAATTGCTCGCCAATCTCGTGGCGATCAAGCCCGACTGCGCCGGCATAGCTTTTGGCGAAACCGACCGAATAGGTCGGCGCGGGAAGCTTGGTGAACTCGCCGGTTTCGAGGCTGGTCAGGTGGCGGGTCGGGATGCGGGTCGAGGTGGCAACATCGTCGACCGTCAGGCCGAGCGCCTCACGCGCGGCGCGAAGCCGTTCGCCAGCGGTCGGCACATCTTCGACTTCGACTTCGTCTTCGCTCATCGCCATCCCCCGCGACCATTACTCATGGTGATCAACGGCTTGTCGATGGCGGCGGTCATGCTGTCAACCATCAGCCGAGCGCGACGCCGTGACGTTTTGCCCAATCGTTCAAAAGCCGCCGCATTTCGCGCGGCGGCTTGGCCAGGAGCTTGTCCATCCGCGCGGTCACTGCTGCGGCATCAATCGAGCGGACCATTGCTTTGACCGGCCCGACCGCCGCCGGGGTGATCGAGAAATTGCGGATGCCAATGCCGATCAGCGCCATCGCCTCCAACGGACGTCCGCCCATCTCGCCGCACAATCGGACGGGCACGCCCGCCGCATCGGCCTGCGCCACGACGCGGCGGAGGAAGCGGAAAATCGCCGGGCTGAGCCAGTCGTAACGCTCGGCCAGGCGCGGATCGGCACGGTCGGCGGCAAACAGGAATTGAGTGAGATCGTTGGTGCCGATCGACAGGAAATCGAGCCGCGGCAGGATGACGTCGAGCATTTCGGCGAGGCTCGGCACTTCGAGCATCGCGCCATATTCGATCTTGAGTGGCAGCGGGCGGCGCGCGGTTTTCGACCACGCCAATTGCTCCTCGAACAAGGCGCGGGCCTCCTCATATTCCCACGGCTCGGAGACCATCGGGAACATCACCCGCAAGGTGCGCCCGGCGGCGGCCTCGATCAATGCGCGGGCCTGCGCCTTCATCAAGGTCGAGCGCTCCAGACTGAGGCGCAACGCGCGCCAGCCCATCGCCGGATTTTCGGCCTCGTCCTTGGTGTCGGTGAGGTATGGCAACGCCTTGTCGCCGCCGATATCGACGGTGCGGAACACCACCGGCTTGTCGCCGGCCGCATCGAGCACCGATTTGTAGAGCCGCTGCTGGCTCTCGCGGCCGGGCAAAGCAGCCGAGACGAGGAACTGGAATTCGGTGCGGAACAGCCCGATTCCGTCGGCGCCCGAGGCCTCAAGCATCGCCGCATCTTCGGCGAGGCCAGCATTGACCATCAGTGAAACATTGACCCCGTCGGTGGATTCGGCGGGCAAATCCTTGAGCGCCGAATATTGCGCGCGGCGCTTGTGGCTCATCGCCATGCGCTGCTCGAACCCTTGCGCCAGCGGGCGGCTCGGGCGGACCACGACAGTGCCACTGTCGCCATCGACAAGGATGATGTCGCCCTCGCTGGCGACGTGGCGGATGGTGGGCAGCTTGCCGATCACCGGCACCCCCATGGCTCGGGCGACGATCGTCATGTGCGCGGTCAGCGAGCCCTCCTCGAGCACCACCGCCTTGAGGCGACGCCGATCATATTCGAGCAATTCGGCGGGGCCGAGGTTGCGCGCGATCAGCACCGTATCCTTGGCCAGCCCGGTCTGGGCGGCGGTGCCCATCCGCCCCGAGACGATCCGCATCAGCCGGTTCGACAGATCCTCGAGATCGTGCATCCGCTCCTTGAGCAGAGGATCGTCAATTTCCTGCATCCGGCTGCGGGTGCGCTGCTGGACCCGCTCGATCGCGGCTTCGGCGGTGAGGCCGCTGTCGATCGCCTCGTTGATGCGCCGCGACCAGCCCTCGTCATAGGCAAACATCTTGTAGGTCTCGAGAATCTCTTCATGCTCGCCGGCGGTGCCGAATTCGGCCTCGCGGGTCATATTGTCGATCTGCTCGCGCATCCGGCGGAAGGCGGCATAGACCCGGGTGCGTTCGGCCTCGGTGTCCTCGGCGACCATATGCTCGACCACCACGCGGGGCTGGTGGAACACCGCGACGCCCTTGGCCATGCCGGT
>JBDSOV010000239.1:0-5968 GCA_039914575.1 Sphingomicrobium sp. | reverse complement strand
CTGAACTTCTGCGGCACGACCATGTCGAGCGTCTTCTCAAGGTCGCAATCGTCGAAGATCAGCACCGGCGCATGTCCGCCGAGCTCGAGCGTGATTCGGGTCATGGTATCGGCGGCGAGCTTCATCATATGCTTGCCGACCGGGACCGAGCCGGTGAAGCTGACCTTGCGGATTACCGGCGAGTTCATCAGCGTGGTCGAGACGAGGTCGGCCTTGCCGTGGACCAGTTGCGCGACCCCGGCGGGGATGCCGGCATCGGCCAAAGCGCGGAACAATTCGCCGGTGCAACCGGGGGTTTCCTGCGGCGGGCGGCTGATCACCGGGCAGCCCGCGGCGAGCGCGGCGGCGACCTTCTTGGCCAGCAGATAGATCGGGAAATTCCACGGGGTGAAGGTCGCGGTCGGTCCGACCGGCTGGCGAATGACGATCGAGCGCTGGCCGGTTGGGCGGACCAAAGTGCGGCCATAGTCGCGTTTGATCTCGTCGGCGTACCAGCTGAACATCGACGCCGATCCGATCACTTCGGCCTTGGCTTCGGCCAGCGGTTTGCCTTGTTCCTGGGTGAGGATCGCGGCGATGTGATCGGCGCGTTCGACCAGCAGGCCGGCCGCCTTGTGGAGGGTCGCCGCGCGTTTCTCGACATCGGTCGAGCGCCACAGCGGCCACGCCCGCTCGGCGGCGGCAAGCGCTTCCTCGAGGTCCGCTGCATTGGCGAGCGGGACATCGGCGATGCCCGATCCGCTGACGGGATTGATGACGGTGAAAGCATCGCGGCCTTCGCCGCTTTTCCAGATGCCGTCGATGAAGAGTTTCAGGTCTGCGTCATAGCTCATGACAGCCCAGATAGGCGCGGCGGCGCTTGTCGCCAACCCGTCACGCGGTTAGATAAGTTTTCAATCGCAACAGGAGCCATGTCCCATGACCAAGACCGAACTCGCCGCCAAGATGCAGGACGCCGGAGCGGTGCTCGCGGGCAAGACGGTCAAGCTGGACTTCGGCGACGACGGCACGATCATGCTCGACGGCGTCGGCAATACGGTCACCGAAGATGACGGGGCGGCCGATACCACGATCAAGATCGCATGGGCCGACTGGCAGGCGATGGCCGACGGCCAGCTGGACGGGATGACCGCCTTCATGACCGGCAAATTGAAGGTCGAGGGCGACATGTCCAACGCGATGCAATTGCAGGGCGTATTGTCGAAGCTCCGCGGCTAGTCGTGGCCCATAAAATCTATCCCGACGCATCGTCCGCCCTCGACGGGTTGCTGTTCGACGGCATGACCATCGCCGCGGGGGGCTTCGGCCTGTGCGGCATCCCCGAACGATTGATCGACGCGATCGTCGCCAGCGGGGTCAAGGATCTGACCATCGCCAGCAACAATGCCGGGATCGACAATGAGGGGCTCGGCAAATTGCTCCGCACCCGGCAGGTCGGCAAGATGATTTCCTCCTATGTCGGCGAGAATAAGGAATTCGAGCGGCAATATCTGGCCGACGAACTGGAGGTCGAATTCTGCCCGCAGGGGACGCTCGCCGAGCGGATGCGGGCCGGCGGCGCGGGCATTCCGGGTTTTTACACCAGGACCGGGGTCGGCACCCAGGTCGCGCATGGCAAGGAAGTGAAACAATTCGACGGTGAGGAATATATCCTCGAGCGCGGTATTCGCGCGGACCTCAGTATCATCAAGGGCTGGAAAGCGGACGAGGTCGGCAATCTTATTTTCCGCAAGACCGCGCGCAACTTCAATCAGCCGGCCGCGACCTGCGGCAAGATCTGCGTCGCGGAAGTCGAGGAAATCGTCACGGTCGGAAGCCTCGACCCCGATTGCATCCATGTGCCCAGCATCTATGTCAAACGCCTGATCTCGGGCGCGCCCTACGACAAGAAGATCGAATTCGTGACGACGCGCGAACGGGAGTGCGCATGATGACCGCGCACGACGGTATGACCAAAGGCTGGGACCGCAACCAGATGGCGGCGCGGGCCGCGCGCGAGCTCAAGGACGGCTATTACGTCAACCTTGGCATTGGCATTCCCACGCTCGTGGCGAACAATATTCCCGCCGGGATGACGGTTACCTTGCAGTCGGAAAATGGCATGCTGGGGATCGGGCCGTTCCCCTATCCCGACGAGGTCGATGCCGATTTGATCAACGCCGGCAAGCAGACCATCAGCGAGCTCGATTCGTCGTCCTATTTCTCGAGCAGCGACAGTTTCGCGATGATCCGCGGCGGGCATATCGATCTGACCGTGCTGGGCGCGATGGAGGTTTCCGAAGGTGGCGACATCGCCAACTGGATGATCCCGGGCAAGATGATCAAGGGCATGGGCGGGGCGATGGACCTCGTCGCCGGGGTCAAGCGCATCATCGTCGTGATGGAGCATGTCTCCAAGAACGGCGATCCCAAGTTCATTCCCGAATGCACTTTGCCACTGACCGGCAAGAACAGCATCGACATGATCGTCACCGACCTTGCGGTGTTCGAGCGCCCCGACCATGGTTCGCCATTCAAATTGCTCGAGATGGCGCCCGGCGTCACTGCCGACGAGATCCGCGCCAAGACCACTGCCCATTACGTCGAATGAGGCGCGGCGCGGTCCTGCTGGGAATCGCGGCGCTCGCCGCCTGCACACAGCCGCCGCCGGTGACTATTGACGGGTCGAACGCCGAGGCCTTCGCCCGGACCACCGAAGCCGCGCGTCGCGACCTGCCGGTGGCCGACCGGCTCGATTTTGATCGCGCCATCGCCACCATTCCCGCGCGTCGTTATGGAAACCGCGATCCGTCGGCAGCAGCGCGGTCAGCATTCGACGGCATGGCCGCAGCCGAAATCGTCGCGACCGAGCGCGAACGTACATTGGGGAGATTGTAATGAAATCGTTGATCAGTTTTGGGATGGCGGCGGCCCTGGTGATTTCTGCCGACGCTTCGGCCCAGCCCGGCGCTGCCGCCAGGATCAGCCTGACGCGGCTCGACTGCGGGGTGATCAAGGTCAGCGATTTCGATGTCTTCTCCGACACCTATCTCTATCCGGGCGAGCCCAAGACGCTGACCGCGAGCTGCTACCTCATCCGCCACGGCGACCGCACTTTGCTGTGGGACACCGGCGTCGATGGCGCGCTGGCGGGAAAGCCGGCGGCGTCGGAATGGGTGTTCACCACCTCATTGAAGGCGCGGATCGTCGACCAGTTGGCGATGCTCAAGCTGAAGCCGGCCGACATCAATTTTGTCGGGATCAGTCATTATCATGACGATCACACCGGCCAGGCGGCTGATTTCCCCGGCGCGACCCTGCTGATCGGTTCGGGCGACTGGGATGCGGTCAAGGCACGGCCCGCGACCGCCAGGCGCTTCACGCCGTGGATCTCGGGCGGGGCCAAGGTCGAGCCGGTGGCTGGCGACAAAGACGTGTTTGGCGACAAAAATGTGGTCGTGCTCGACATGCCGGGTCACACGCCGGGGCACAAGGCGCTGCTGGTGCGGCTCAAGAGCGGGCCGGTGCTGCTGACCGGCGATCTCTATCATGCAACCGAGCAGGTCGCGCACCGCGGCGTGCCGAGTTTCAACACCAACCGCGCCGACACGCTGGCGTCGTTCGACCGCTTCCAGGCGATCGCCAAGAACCTCAAGGCCAAGGTGATCATCCAGCATGAGCCGGCCGATATCGCCAAGCTGCCCGCCTTCCCGAAGGCGGCGGAATGAAGGCCCTCATGAGCCACGCCCCCGGCGGTCCCGAGACGCTGACCGTCGACGAGGTTCCCGACCCTGTCGCGGGTCCCGGCCAATTGCTGGTCCGGGTGCGGGCGGCGGCGATCAACTATCCCGATGTGCTGATCATTGAGGATAAATATCAATTCAAGCCACCGCGCCCGTTCGCGCCGGGGGGCGAGATAGCGGGCGAAGTTGAAGCGCTCGGCGTGGGCGTGACCGACTGGGCGGTCGGCGAGCGGCTGATCGCGGTGCCGGGCTGGGGGGGGCTCACCGAAAAGATTGCGATCGATGCCAAATCGGCGTTCCGATTGCCCGAGCATCGCAGTTTTACCGAGGGCGCGGCATTGCTGTTGACCTACGCCACCTCGATCCACGCGCTCTACGATCGCGGCGACCTCAAGGCCGGCGAGACGTTGCTGGTGCTCGGCGCGGCCGGCGGAGTCGGTCTGGCGGCGGTCGAATTGGGCAAGGCGCGCGGCGCGCGGGTGATCGCGGCGGTGTCGAACGCCGATAAAGCGCAGGCGACGCGCGACGCGGGTGCGGACTTGGCGATCGTCTATCCGCGCGGGCCATTCGACAAGGATGGGTCGAAGGCGCTGGCGCAAATGTTCAAGGAAGCGGTCGGTCCGGCCGGCGCGGACGTCATCTATGATCCAGTCGGCGGCGACTATGCCGAGCCCGCTTTACGCTCGATCGCGTGGGAAGGGCGCTACCTTGTCGTCGGCTTCCCCGCCGGGATCCCCAGGCTGCCGCTTAACTTGACCTTGCTCAAAAGCTGCGACGTGCGCGGCGTGTTCTGGGGCGCGTTTGCGGCGCGCGATCCCAAGGCCAATGCGGCGCATGTCGAGACGTTGTTCCGGCTGTGGGACGAGGGCAAGATCGCGCCGGTAGTCAGTGCCACTTACAAATTAGAGCGCGGCGGCGAAGCGATTGCCGCGCTCGCCGCACGCAGCGTCATCGGCAAGGTCGTGGTCGAACTTTGAGGCTCGCCCGCAAATTTCTTGTGGTCGCAGACGTAACGAGATAGGTTGCCACTTGCTAAACCAGATCAACAGGGGATCTCAATGCGATATATTATCGTGGCGGCGCTGGCCGCAACTTCGCTCGCCACGCCCGCGATGGCGAGGGACAATAGCTGGTATGCCGGAATCGAAGCCGGTCTGCTGTGGCCGCGGGAAGAAACGATTTCGGCGTCGTTCGAGAGTTTCGATGAAGACATTGTCGATCGCGATTACAAGACCGGTTTCGATGGCGATTTGATCGTCGGCTACGACTTCGGCATGATCCGTCTCGAAGGCGAGCTCGCCTACAAGACCGCCCGGCACGACGAATATGAAATCGCCTTCGGCAACCAAGCCGAAGGAGAAATATCACCGCAGGACGTCGACAATGGCGTCGAGGTCGATGCAGACGGCCGATCGCGTTCATGGTCGGCGATGATCAATGCGTTGCTCGATTTCAATGTCAGCGACCGCTTCGCAGTCTATGCCGGTGGTGGCGTTGGCTATCACAACACCAAGATCAAAATCGATTTCGACGATGATTCGTTCTCGATCAAGGACAGCGGCCTCGCCTGGCAATTGATTGCCGGCGCGCGCTACGCGGTCAGCGACAATGTCGATCTCGGGCTGAAATATCGTTATTATCGGACCGACAAGTTGAAGGAGAGCGGCGGCGTCGACGACTTCCAGCGCTTTGGCGAGTTCGACACGCGCTTCTCATCGCACTCATTGCTGGCCAGCCTGATCTATAACTTTGCGCCGCCACCGCCACCGCCGCCGCCGCCGCCGCCTCCGCCACCCCCGCCGCCGCCTCCGCCGCCGGCGACTCAGACGTGCCCCGATGGTTCGGTGATCCTGGCGACCGACGCATGCCCGCCACCACCGCCGCCGCCGCCGCCGCCGCCGGAGCCAGAGCGCGGTTAAGCTTCGGCGACACTAGGTGACTAATTGGGCCGGACACGCAGCGCGCGTGTCCGGCCCTTTTTTCGGGCCAAGGCCATGCGGATTGCACCATCGGGCCGAGCCGCCTATCTGGCCAACAACGCCATAAAGAGGACGTCCGATGAGTCAGTTCAACGACCGCGAGCGCGCATTCGAAACCAAATATGCCCGCGATGAGGAAATGCAGTTCCGGATTCTCGCGCGCCGCAATCGCCTGCTCGGCGAATGGGCGGCGCGGCTGATGGGGCTGTCGGACGCCGAGACCCAGGGCTATGCCAAGGATGTCGTCCGCGCCGATTTCGAGGAAGC
>JBDSOV010000218.1:0-3865 GCA_039914575.1 Sphingomicrobium sp. | reverse complement strand
CCGAATATCCCGAGGAAACCCGCCTCAAATATCGCTATCTCGATTTGCGCCGCGAGCGGTTGCACGCCAACATCATGCTCCGGTCAAGGGTCATTTCGTCGGTTCGGGGTCGCATGATCGAGCAGGGCTTTACCGAATTCCAGACCCCAATCCTGACTGCCTCGTCGCCTGAAGGCGCGCGCGATTATCTCGTGCCGAGCCGGGTTCATCCGGGCAAATTCTACGCGCTCCCGCAGGCGCCGCAGATGTTCAAGCAATTGCTGATGGTCGCCGGGTTCGACCGCTATTTCCAGATCGCGCCCTGCTTCCGCGACGAGGATGCCCGCGCCGATCGCTCCCCCGGCGAATTCTACCAGCTCGATTTCGAGATGAGCTTTGTCACCCAGGACGACGTGTTCGCGGCGATCGAGCCGGTGCTGGCGGGGCTGTTCACGGAATTCGCGAATGGGCGCACCGTCACCGACGGCGCCTTCCCGCGCATTCCCTACAAGGAAGCAATGCTGAAATATGGCAGCGACAAGCCCGACTTGCGCAACCCGCTGCTGATCCAAGACGTCGGCGCGCATTTCGTCGGCTCGGGCTTCGGCTTGTTTGCCGGGCTGGTCGACAAGGGGATGGTGGTCCGCGCCGTCCCTGCGCCGGGCACCGCCGACAAAAGCCGCAAATTCTTCGACGAAATGAACGACTGGGCGCGCGGCGAAGGCTTTGCGGGCTTGGGCTATGCCACCCGCAAAGGCGGCGAATGGGGCGGGCCGATCGCCAAGAACCATGGGCCCGAGGGCATGGACAAGATTGCCGCCGACATGGGTCTGGGGCCAGACGACGGCATCTTCTTCGCCGCCGGCAGCGACGCCGACGCCGCCAAGCTGGCCGGCGCGGCGCGGACCCGGGTGGCGGAGAGCCTCGACCTGATCGAGAAGGACGCTTTCCGATTCTGCTGGATCGTCGATTTCCCGATGTTCGAATATAATGACGACCAGAAGAAGATCGACTTCAGCCACAACCCCTTCTCGATGCCGCAAGGCGGGATGGAGGCGCTGGAGACCAAGGACCCGCTCGACATCCTCGCCTGGCAATATGACATCGTCTGCAACGGGGTTGAGCTGTCGAGCGGCGCGATCCGCAACCATCGCCCCGATATCATGTACAAGGCGTTCGCCATCGCCGGCTACACGACCGAGGAAGTCGACACCAATTTCCCCGGAATGATCGGCGCGTTCAAATATGGCGCGCCGCCGCATGGTGGCTCGGCGCCGGGGATCGACCGAATCGTCATGCTGCTGGCCGACGAGCCCAACATCCGCGAAGTGATCGTCTTCCCGATGAACCAGAGGGCCGAGGATCTGCTGATGAACGCCCCGGCCCCGGTGATGGACAAGCAATTGAAGGAATTGGGCATCCGCATCGTCGCCGACGGAGCCCCCAAATCGGCCTGACATGTTTTTCGGGCCACGCGCCCCAGGATGGGATTCACCTCCTTCATGGGTCGATTGCGGACTGATTCGCTTGTTGCTACCTCTCCGCGGTGCCGATCGATTTAACAAATTTTGAACGGGGGAACCCGTTCAAGGGCGATGTCGCGGGCGCGCTGGCCGCGCTGCAGCATCGGCTCGGTCACGCCCAATTGTCGCAGATCGTTCATCAGCACCGCGTTATCGTGGTGATCGAGGGCAGCGAAGGCGGCGGCAAGCGCGAGTTCGTCAAACTGCTCGGTGCCGCGCTCGACCCGACCCATTTCGCCGTCACGACCGTTTCGCCCGATCGCCGCCGTGCGCGCGACGGTCACTGGCTGGCGCGCTTTTGGGCGAAGTTGCCCAAGGCGGGGCATACAGCGATCTTCTACCACAGCTGGTACCGCCGCGTGCTTGAGGATAAATTGCTCGGGTTGGTCAGCGACAAGGAATGGAAGCGCGCATTCGACGAGATCAACGAATTTGAATCGCAACAGCGCGATTACGGCACATTGATCGTCAAACTGTTCTTCCACATCGCCGACGAGACGCAGGTCCGCCGTATTGCCGAGCGCGAGGCGGATGAATGGCGCCGCCACCTAGTTGGCCCCGAGGAATTCCGCACCCCCCAAGCACGCGCTGCCTATCGCGCTGCCCTGCTCCAGACGCTCGCCCAGACCGACACGCGCTGGGCGCCCTGGTCAATGATCGACGCCAATGATCGCGACGCCGCGCAGGTCGCGGCGTTGAACGCGATTGCCGCGGGGCTGGAGAAAGCGTTGCCGCAAGCGCCGCCCGAGGCGGCCGGGTCGGTCATCCCGTTCATGGTCGCATCGGACCGGGTTCAGCCCGCCGGGTAAGTGATCGCCAGCACTTCGTAGCTTTTCTCGCCCACCGGCAGTTCGACTATTCGTTCGTCACCGACCCGTGCGCCGCGAAGCGCGCGCGATATCGGCGCGTTCCAGCCGATCCGGCCATTGCTGGCATCACTCTCGTCATCGCCGACAATGGTCAGGATTCGTCGCTGATCCTCGTCATCGGCCAATTCGACCGTCGCACCAAAATAGATGAGATCGCGGTCGGCCTGCGCCGCCGGATCGACCACCTTGGCAGCCTTCATCACGCGAGCCAGCCAGCTTAGCCGCCGGTCGATCTCGCGCAGGCGCTTCTTGCCGTAAATATAGTCGCCATTCTCGCTACGGTCGCCATTGCCCGCCGCCCACGCAATGGTCTCGACCAATTTGGGCCGCTCGTCGGAAAATAATTGCTCATACTCTGCGCGGATCACTGCCAACCCTGCTGGCGTGATGAACCGCGGTTTCAGGTCCATCAGCCCGGCCGCGACTTGCCCAGATAATTGGACAGGCTGACGCTCGGTTGGTTGAGCGGCAGGGTCGGGTTGAGCCGGTCATAGACGACGGTATTTTCCAGCACCCGCTGCACATAGCTTTTGGTCTCGGCGAACGGAATTTGCTCGATCCAACGCAACGTGTCGACATTGGCGCTGCGCGGATCGCCATAGGCGCGGACCCATTTGCGGACGTTGCCCGCCCCTGCGTTGTAAGAGGCGACGGCGAGCACGTAATTGCCGCCCCACTGGTCAACCATCCGCCGGAAATAACTGCTGCCAAGCATAACATTGTAGGAAGGATCGCTGGTCAGACGACCGAGGTCGTAGCCGACGCCGACCTTGCCCGATTCCTCGCGCGCGGTGCCGGGCATCAATTGCATCAAGCCGCGCGCCCCGACGCGGCTTAGTGCACCGCGGTCGAACGAGGATTCCTGCCGCGTGATACCATGCACCAGCGACCACATCTTGCCTGACGGCGCGCTCGACGCATGGGTCGGAAAGGCCGAGCGATAATAAAAGGCCGAGCCATTGTTGCGGGCCGCGCGCGCGGTCCACACGGCGAGGTCCTGGCGCCCGATCTGCTGGCCATATTCGCTCGCCAGCACGCGGTCGCCGTCGTTGGTCAGGCTTTCGCCCAATGCGCGGACGAACAGGGTCTGCTCCTCGCGGCGGCCTTGCTGGCCGAGCAGTCGTGTGGCCTGGGCCAGCCGGTTGCGCTGGAAGGCGGCGCGCTGGGCCGGGGAGGGAGCTGGCGCCGCGCCCGGCACCGGCACCGCACGCCCGAGCCGTTCGAGCGCGAGCTGGCCATAGAACAGTTCGGGATAGGCCGCAGCCTGCGCGAAATAGCCGTTCGCCTGCGCCGACTGCCCGGCATAAAGCGCGGCGCGGCCCGCCCAATAGAGGCCCTTCGAGGTCACCTGGAGCGACTTGCCGCCCTTCGAATAATTGACGAACTGCTGGACTGCCAAGGCCGGGCGGTTGATGCCCGACAAGGCCGACTGCCCGGCGATCCACACCAATGACGTATAATCGTCGCGGATCGCATAGCTTTGGGCGCTGATGT
>JBDSOV010000181.1:0-7107 GCA_039914575.1 Sphingomicrobium sp. | reverse complement strand
TTGGCGGTCACGTCATAGTTGGAGGTGTAGACACCTTCGGGCTGGTCGACGCCGATCTGGATGATCCCGCCGACCCCGAAGAAGAAGGTGCGGTCGACCGGATCAATGCTGCGCAGCGGCGGGCCGTCGAGGGTCAGCGCGATGACGCTCAGCGTGTCCCCGACGACATTGGTCAGGACGGCGGGGGCGGTGACGGTGACGATCACCAGCTGGTTGGGCGACCCGGCGCCGCCAAAATAGGCGCGCTGACCGACATCGCTGGGCATTGCTGTGACCCCGCCGGCGACCGAGCGGGCACCCGTTACGGCATTGATCACCACCGTCCCCGACACCGCCGACGGAATTACCGAGCCGAAGCTGAGGTCGTCGATCTTGGTCAGGGTCAGCGGGATCAGCAGCAATGCGCGACCCGCCGGCGGGGTGGGCGAGGAAACTGGCGCCGCACCGAGGCTCGTCGCACCGAGTGCGGCAGTGGCCATGGCGAATAAAATGTTGGATCGGATCGTCACACTGCATACCCTTCGGATCATCTGGTTGACGATCTTTTCGCTTATCCGGGTGACGGATGATTGAACGATCTAGGGCAAGGCCTGCTTAACCATGAAACGCAACCAATGGCGCAATCAGGGATATTGGATGGTGACGTCAAGCGTGCCGGTATAGACGCCCTCCATCTGGTTTGCCGCAGGGCGCAGCGTGGCACCAACTGCAAATTCGAACAAACCGGCCCCGGCCATGGTCCGCTTCGACTGCCCGTCGAGGGTGAAGGCGTTGAGGGCGATGGTTTGGGTTCCGCCGACCCGGGTCAGTAGTATGGTGTTGTTGGGGATCTTGATATTGACCACCGCCGAGCTGAACGTGGCCCCGGCAAAGCGCGCCGCATGGGGCGTTCCACCGAGGCGGATCACCCCGCCGGTGACGCTTAGCGTGTTGGTCACCGGATCGATCACCGCCGTGCCAGCGGTGGTCACCCCGAGATTGCCGAAATCCATGTCGGCGAGCTTGGTCAGGGTCAGCGGGCGCATCAGCGCGGCCTGGGCCGACGGCGGGGTCGGCGATGCGATTGGCGCAGCGATCGCCGGCGGCGCAAACAGCGCAGCCAAAGCAATCATCGTCAGGGGAACACAATAAGCACCGATCATATCGGCGGCGATACAGGGTTAACATCAAGGCAAGCTTTTCGATTAAGGTTACCGTCAAGTTTACCATCTTGCGCTTTCGCCATGACGCATGCGCGGCTATCGACTCCGCCATGTCCGAGCCCGAACCCGCGATCCGTATCGAATCCTTGTGCAAGACCTATTCGGCCAAGGGCCAATCGCCGAAAGTCGCGCTCGACGATGTGACATTCGACGTACCGCGCGGGCAGATCTTTGGATTACTTGGGCCCAATGGCGCGGGCAAGTCGACGCTGATCAACATCCTCGCCGGAATGGTGGTCAAGACCAACGGCAAGGCGAGTGTCTGGGGGTTCGATATTGACGCCCATCCACGCAATGCCAAGCGCTCGATCGGGATCGTCCCGCAGGAGATATTGTTCGACCCTTTCTTCACCCCGCGCGAGGCGCTCGAGATCCAGGCCGGGCTGTACGGCGTTGCCAAACGCAACCGGATCACCGACGAACTGCTCGCTGCGGTGCGGCTGACCGACAAGGCCGACGCTTATGCGCGGACCCTGTCCGGGGGCATGAAACGGCGCTTGCTGGTGGCCAAGGCGATGGTCCATTCGCCGCCGATCCTGGTGCTCGACGAGCCGACCGCGGGGGTCGATATCGAGCTTCGCCAGCAATTGTGGGACACCGTCCGCAAGCTCAACCGCGAGGGCGTGACGGTGGTGCTGACCACCCATTATCTCGAGGAAGCCGAGCAGCTTTGCGACCGGATCGCGATCATCAACCACGGCAAGTTGATCGCCAACGAGCCGACCCGCGACCTCATTCGCCGAGCGCAGGACAAAGCGGTGGTGGTCGAGGTCGACCGCGACATATTGGCGGTGCCGGTCGCGCCATGCTTCGACCGGATCGCGCTGACCGGGCCGCGGACGATCGAGATCATCTATCGCAAGGACCAGGTCAATGCCGGTGAGGTGCTGGCCGCGCTGCAGGCCGAAGGGCTGGGCATCGTCGACGTTTCGACCCGCGACCCCGACCTTGAAGATGTATTCCTGAGCCTGACTCGGGAGGGGGCGGCGTGAGTGATATCGACGTCCTGATCATCGGCTCGGGCGCGGCGGGGCTGACCGCGGCGTTGACGCTGGCGTCGACGCGGCGGGTCGCGGTGCTGGCCAAGGGCAAGCTCGGCGGCGGGGCGACCGAATGGGCCCAGGGCGGGATCGCGGCGGTGCTCGAGGAAGGCGACAGCTTCGACGCGCATGTGGAGGATACGATGATCGCCGGGGCAGGGCTCAACAACCTCAGCGTGGTCGAGCATGTCGTCGGCGGAGCGCCCGCCGCAATCGCCCGGCTGGCCGAGCTGGGTGTGCCGTTCAACCTCGATGACGATGGAAACGGTTGGCATCTGACCCGCGAAGGCGGGCATAGCCATCGTCGCATCGTCCACGTCGCCGACGCCACCGGCTGGGCGATCGCGCAGGCGCTGGAAAGCGCGGCGGTGGCGCACCCCAACATCAAAATCCTGACCGACATGGTGGCGATCGACCTCGCCACCGGGCGGCACGCCGACGAGTTCAGCACCTCGGGCGCGGTGCATGGGCTGTATGCCTACAACCGAGTCAACGGCGAGGTTGAGACGCTGACCGCGCGCGCCACCATCCTCGCCACCGGGGGGGCGGGCCGCGCTTACCTTTATTCGACCGCGCCGCGCGGGGCGACGGGCGACGGGATCGCGATGGCGTGGCGCGCCGGCTGCCGCATCAGCAACATGGAATTCATGCAATTCCACCCGACCTGTTTGTACAACCTCGAGGTCAAGAATTTCCTGATCACCGAGGCGGTGCGCGGCGAAGGCGGAATCTTGAAGCATCCCGAAACCGGGCACCGCTTCATGCCCGACTATGACGAGCGCGCCGAGCTCGCCCCGCGCGATATCGTGGCGCGGGCAATCGACGGCGAGATCAAGCGCGACGGGCTGGAGTATGTCCACCTCGACATCAGCCACCGCGAGCCCGAATTCGTCAAAGCGCATTTCCCCAATATTTACGAGAAACTGCTCAGGTTGGGGATCGACATCACGAGGGAGCCGATCCCGGTTGTGCCGGCGCAGCATTATACCTGCGGCGGGGTGCTGGTCGACATGGACGGCAAGACCGACGCGCCGGGGCTATATGCGGCGGGTGAGGTCAGCCAGTCGGGATTGCACGGCGCCAACCGGCTGGCGTCGAACAGCCTGCTCGAATGTTTGGTGTTCGGCGAGGCGGCGGCAAAGCATATCCTCGCAAGCTGGGACGACTTGCCCGAGCCGCCTTCGATTCGCGACTGGGACGAAAGCCGGGTGACCGACAGCGACGAGGAAGTGGTGATCCAGCAATGCTGGGGCGAAATCCGCCGCTTCATGTGGAATTTCGTCGGTATCGTGCGGACCACCAAGCGGCTCGAACGCGCCAAGCACCGGATCGATTTGTTGCGCGAGGAAGTGAAGGATTATTACCGCAACTTCACCGTCACCTCCGACTTGATCGAGCTTCGCAACCTGGTCGAGGTGGCGGACCTGATCATCCGCTCGGCGCTGGCGCGGCACGAGAGCCGCGGGCTACATTATACACTGGATTATCCGGAATTGGCGGCCGAGGCGGTCGATACGGTGCTGGTGCCGTAAGGTCACTAAGGTCGCAAAAGTCCCAAAAGTCATGGAGTCGGCGACCATTTTCTACCCCTTCCGGGGGAGGTCGAGTCCCAAGGCCACTGAAGCAAATCAAATCCTACATTGCAAGCGCGGGTGCGGTCAGGCGCCCCGCACCACCCCACGCAGCGCCTCGAAACAGTCGCCGTCCACCGCGGTGCCGATATCGGCGCGGATGATGGCCAGCGCCTCGTCCGGATCCATCGCCGCGCGGTACGGGCGGTCCGAGCTTAAAGCGTCATAATAATCGCACACCGTGATGATCCGCGTTTCGCGGCGGATCTGCGCGCCCTTGAGGCCGAGTGGGTAACCGGCGCCATCGAGCCGCTCGTGATGCGCCGCGGCAACCGGGGCGATGTCGGCCAGCACCCCGACCCGGCCGAGAATGGCCTGGGTATGCACGGCATGAAACCGCATCGATTCCCATTCACGCTCGTCGAGTGGACCGGGCTTGTCGAGGATTGAGTTGGACACGCCCAATTTGCCGACATCATGAAGCAAGGCCGCGCGGTACAGCCAGCGTTGCCGCGCCGCCGGGACGCCAATTACATTACCAATCGCCGCCGCAAGATCTGCGACGCGGCTCGAATGCCCGGCCGTAAACGCGCTCTTGGCGTCGATCACCTGGCCGAAGGCGGCAGCGATGTCGTCGAGATAATTCTCGTCGACCTGGCGCAGATGCTCGATCGGGGCGAGCATCACCAGCCGGCTGTCGATAAATGGCGAGGTAAGGCCGGTCCAGAACAGATCATCCGCCACGACCTGGTCGAACGCCCCGACCAGCGCCGGATCGAACCAGTTGCCCGAGCGACGGCGCACCTCGTCGATCGCCGCGGCGCGGCCGGCATGGCTGTGAAATACGTCGGCCACCTGAGCCAGCAGCGCGATTTGCGAGGCGAGCGGAATAGCATCGCCGCTGAGCCCATCGGGACGCCCGGAGCCGTCCCAATGTTCGTCAAGGTGATAGATGCCGCTGGAGACCGCGTCGGAGAAACGCAGTGTACGGGCGATGTCGGCGCCGCGGGTGCAGCGCGAGACGATCAATTCCTGCGCGATGCGGTCGCCATTGGCGAGGATGCGGCCGATCGCCGAAGCGCGGCGGTGAAGTGGCGCGGCAGCCGCGGTGCGCGAGGCGATGAAATGGATCGTGGCGGCCAGGCCGGTGCCGACCGTCTTGTAGCCCTGTTTGAAGGCGAGATCGTCGGCCTGGTATAGTTCGCAAATCCGCGCCGCGTTGCTGCTGCATCCCAGATCCTTAAGCAGCAAGGTGTAATAGAGGTCGTCGCGATCCTGCGCCGACAGGCCGAGCGCACGGCCGATGTGGCTGCCGATCCAGCAGGCGCGGACGCAGTGGCCGGCGGGCTGGCCCTCGGTCAGGTCAAGCGCGTAACTGAATGCCCCGACCAATTCGGCCAGCGCGATCGTGTGCGGCAATTTTACAGTACCGATCGGCGCATGTTTCACGTCGGCATCCCTCCCAGAGGCCCGAACCTAATAGCCCTAGGAATTAAGTTTTGGTTTAACATGGTCGGTTAATGCGCTGGTTAGCGGAGCTTGCTTACCTTCAGCCCATCGACCCTGGCCCGCGCCTGGATCGATTCCTCGCTGCGGGTCATCGCCTTGGAGATGGCGCGGAGACTCATGCCCTTGGCCGCGAGGCGGTGGAGTTTCTGGATTTCGTCCTGGGTCCAGGCCTGGCGGTGTCGCTGGAAAGTCTCACCCATCATCCGTCCCTTCTGCATGGCTGGCATCGCGCGTGCGTCCTGCTAGACGAAAGGCGATGCCCGCACCCCAACCCCACCTCTATCTCGTCGACGGGTCGAGCTATATCTTTCGCGCCTATCACCGCTTGCCGCCGCTGACCAATCGCCACGGCGTCCCGGCCGGCGCGGTCTATGGCTACACCGCGATGCTGTGGAAGCTGGCCGACGGCCTCAACAAGGCTGACGGGCCGACCCATATGGCGGTGATCCTCGATGCCAAGGGCCCGACCCACCGCGACGCGATGTACGATCAATATAAAGCCAATCGTCCGCCCGCGCCCGAGGATCTGATTCCGCAATTCCCGCTGATCCGCACCGCTACCCGCGCTTTCTCCATCCCGTGCATCGAGACGCCCGGGTTGGAAGCCGACGATATCATCGCCTGCTATGCCAAGGCGGCGCTGGCTGCGGGCTGGGCGACGACGATCGTGTCGAGCGACAAGGATCTGATGCAATTGATCGAACCCGGCGTGGACATGCTCGACACGATGAACGACCGGCGGATCGACGGCGACTATGTGAAGGCCAAGTTCGACGTTTTTCCCGACAGACTGGGCGACGTGCTGGCGCTGATGGGCGATGCCGTTGACAATATCCCCGGCGTCCCCGGGATCGGGCCGAAGACCGCGGCGCAATTGATCAACCAGTTTGGCGACCTCGCCACGGTACTCGCCTCGACCGACGCGATCACCAAGCCCAAATTGAAGCAATCGCTGATCGACCATGCTGACATGGCGCTGTTGAGCCGCGAGCTGGTGCGGCTGGTGTGCGACGCGGCGCTGCCCGAGCCGCTCGAAGCGCTGACGCTGACCGGGATTCCGCCCGAGCCGCTGCGCGCCTTCCTCGAGGATCAGGGGTTCAAGTCGTTGCTCAACCGCGTCGGCGGGAGCGGCGGAGCGAGCTCGGGGAATGTCGCTGCCGTCATGACGTCAGTTCCGGCCAACTCATTGGAAATGGCGGAGAAAATCACCGTCGATCGAACCGCCTACGAAACGGTGACGAGCGTCGATGCGCTCGAAAAATGGATCGCCGAGGCGCGGCACCAGGGTTATGTCGCAATCGATACCGAGACTGACTGCATCGACTGCGTGGTGGCGCGGCTGGTCGGGGTCAGCCTGGCCACCGCGCCGAACAAGGCCTGTTATATCCCGATCGGGCATGGCGGGGGGGACATGTTCTCCGAGGCGCCGTCGCAATTGGCCGGCGAGGTCGTGCTGGCGAAGCTCAAGCCGTTGCTCGAAGACCCCGCGGTGCTCAAGATCGCGCATAATTTGAAGTTCGACTGGGTGATGTTCGCCAGGAAAGGCATCCAGATCGCGCCCTACGACGATACTCTGGTGATGAGCTTTGACCTTGATGCGGGCCGATCGGGGCATGGGCTGGACGAACTGGCCAAGACCCATTTCGAGCATGAGTGCATTGCATTCAAATCGGTGTGCGGGGCGGGCCAGAAGCAAATCAGCTTCGACAAGGTGCCGCTGGACGCAGCAACCGAATATGCCGCCGAGGATGCCGACATCTGCCTGCGCCTGTGGCAGCGGCTCAA
>JBDSOV010000118.1:0-5918 GCA_039914575.1 Sphingomicrobium sp. | reverse complement strand
CAATTTATCGCCGATTTGATGCCCAAGACGCCAATCTATGTCGCGATGCTGCCCGACAGCGCACGATCGGTGATGGGCCAGCCCCACCCGACCGGTCGGGCGGCGCTGCGGATGCTGGAAAATGAGGGCTTTCACTATGATAGCTACATCGACATTTTCGACGGCGGGCCGACGGTGACCGCGGCGACCGATAAAATCCGGACGATCGAACATAGCGACTGGTTGCGCTATGCCGGCGCGCCGCAGCCCGGCGAGAAGAGTGAGACGATGGTGCTGGCGAGCGGGCGGCTCGAGCACTTCGTCGCTGCTTACGGCCAGGCGCAGCGCGGGAGCGATGGCGAAATTTATCTCGATGACCAGACCGCCGAATTGCTGCGGCTCGATGGCGGTGACAATTTGCTGGCGACGCCGCGCTGATGGCGATCGCTGAGATCAATTTCGACGGGATCATCGGACCGAGCCACAATTATGCTGGCCTGAGCCTCGGCAACCTTGCCTCGACCAGCCACTGCGGCGAAGTTTCGCAGCCCCGCGCGGCGGCGCTGCAGGGCATCGACAAGATGCGTGCCAATCTGGCGCTCGGGCTGGTCCAAGGGGTGTTCGTGCCCCAGCCACGACCGGCGCGGGCGTGGCTGGCGGATCTCGGCACCGACATCGTGGGCGCCGAGCCCGCGATCGCCGCTTGTGCGATGAGCGCGTCGGCGATGTGGGCCGCCAATGCCGCGACCGTCAGCCCGGCTCCCGACACCGCCGACCGCCGCTGCCACCTGACCGTCGCGAACCTGCGCACCATGCCGCACCGAAGCCACGAATGGGTCGCGACCCTGGCGCAGCTGGAACTGGCCTTCGCCAATCCGGCCTTCGCGGTACACGGCCCAGTGCCGGCGGCGTTTGGCGACGAGGGCGCGGCCAACCACATGCGGCTCAGCGCGCGCCACGGCGAACCCGGGGTCGAACTATTCGTCTACGGTCGCACCGGCGGGCCCTTCCCTGCCCGCCAGCATATCGAAGCGTCGAAAGCGATTGCGCGCCGCCACCGGCTCGACCCGGCGCGGACCATGTTCGTCGAACAATCCGAGGAAGCGATTGCGGCAGGGGCATTTCACAATGACGTGGTCGCGGTGGCCAACGAACGGGTGCTGTTCGCCCATGCCAAGGCGTTCGCCAACCGCGACCGGACTTTCGCGGCAATCACGGCGTTGATGCCCGAGGTCGAGATCGTCGAAGTGGCCGACGCGGATGTCCCGCTGGCCGACGCGATCCGATCCTATCTGTTCAACGCCCAATTGGTGACCACGCCCGATGGCGCGACGACGCTGATCATGCCTCAGGAAGCACGCGAGACGCCGTCGGTGTGGGCGTGGCTCGAGCGGCATCTGGCATCGAACGGCGCGATCCGCCGGGTCGAAGTGGTCGATGTCCGCCAGTCGATGGCCAATGGCGGCGGGCCAGCTTGCCTACGGCTGCGGGTGGCGTGCAATCCGGCCCTGGTCGATCCGCGATTCCTGGTTGACGGGGTGAAACTGGAGCGGATCGCGGCGGTGATCGCGACGCACTGGCCGGAAGAGATTGCCGCCGCCGACCTGCAGCGCCCCACGCTGATCGCAACGGTGGAGAAGGCCCGGCTCGCCTTGCTCGACACCCTGGAGCTTGGCGAGTTGGCCTGACCGAACCGAAGAGTCGGAAAGGTTAACACTTCCCCGTCGCGTTAAGACTTTTTTGGCGGAACTGCGGGCTTGGCACGACGTTTGCTTAACCATGACGATGAGTAAGCGTATCGCCAGGCTGTTCACGATCAAGACGCGCTTCGAAGCGTATCTGGTGATCTTCGCGATCGCCATGGGCGCGGTCGAGCGCGGCCGCCATTATTTGGACGTTTATCCCGGCAAAATGGGTTGGGTGTTCGCCGCTTTGGCGACCGGCGTGGTGTTCGTTGCCGGCGCCAAATTGCTCGATTCCGTCCGTCCGGACGAACCGGTCCTCGTCCCGGCGCGGGTGACCCCACGGCGCCGGATCAGTCGTAATCGACCCAGGCGAGACCCGCAGCATTCCGCCGCAAAGTCACAAGCTTCACGTCGCACAGATTAACCCCGCTCCAGGTGACGCTCGCGCCGCCGACCAGCGTCGCGCGCAAATCAAACGCGCAATCGGGATCTGCGAACGATACCGCGGCGGCCTGGCCAGAGGGCGCCATCACGCCAAGCGGCTGCCACTGACTGCTGCCGACCCGGCGAATCGCCATGCCTGAAATGTCGGCACCGGCCCCGTTTACCACCGAAAAGCTGGACGCCCCGGCGAGCGCAGGAACGGGCAGCGACAGGCCGATAGCGGTCGCGATGAACAATGAAGCTGCTTTCATGTCGTTCAAAATAATCCCAATTTCACGATTCTCAAAGCGATTCCTCAAACTCATTCCTGACACGAAATAAGTCAGTGGATATTAACCACACGTTAGGGCATGAGTCGCATCTTCGTGCCGTCCTGGGGAGTGACGTACATGGAGTCGAACCTGCGCTATTACCAACGCCGCGCCGCCGAAGAGCGGACTGCGGCCCGACGCGCAGTGACGGCGCAGGCGCGCGACTGGCATGCCAAACTGGCGCAGGATTTCGCGTGTCGCGCCGAGGCATCTGTACCAGCGGCGATGACTGCCTGAACCCTGCATGTTGACTGGCGGCCTAGCGGAGCGATCCGCGGGCCGTTTTGATTCGATCGAGCGACTGGCAGGCCGCGCCTGGGCGAGTTATCCGTCCACGCACAGTCGGGACCCGGATGTCCGTTGCGGGAGCGCTTGAGTTATGCTTCTTGCTGCAGCCATGAGGACGATTCTGGCCGCGCTTCTGATCATCGACACGCCTCCTCCTGATCCGGCAGCGGCTCGCGGTGACGCGCTGGCCCTCGAACAAATCGTCAATGATCAATACGCTTACTTGGAGCGCCTTCCCGGTCATCGTTTCTCGCTGAGTCCCAAGCTCCGTTCGGAAGCGCTATCGGTTTCCACGCCCCGGGAACTCGTGCGCTACTCCGAACGCGCGCTTGCCCTGCTGGCGGATCATCATGCGATTACCGGCGCGTCACTTAAGGACAGCTGGGCGGTGTTCCCGAGCTACGGCGATTTGTGGATCGCCCCGCGCGGCGGGCGCTACTTCGTCGAGGAGGTGCGCGAAGGCAGCCCCGCCGTCCGGGCCGGCGTGCGTCGCGGCGATCAGCTGGTCTCGATCGACGCAATCCCTGTCGCGAAAGCCGTTGCCGACTTCTGGACTGATCTTGGCACTGTTGGCGGCGGCGAGCGTGACGGTTATGCGGCGCGAGTCCTCGCGGCTGGCCGACGTGACAAGCAACGGTCGCTGACCATGCGGCGAGGAGGAGGGCCGGACAAATCGTTCTTGCTGCCGAACCTCTATGGCGCCACCCCGCCCAACCGACCTTCCCTCACGCCTTCAACCGATGCCGGTGCCCTGGTCATCCGCCTCCACGATTCACTCGGCGATACGAAAACCATTGGCGCGTTCGATCGAGCCATGGCGACGGCAAAACCTGGCCAGCCGATCCTGATCGACCTCACCGACACCGCGAGCGGCGGCAACACGACAGTCGCCAGGGCAATCCTCGGCTGGTTCGTCAAACGACCGACCGCATACCAGATCCATAATCTCCCCGCCGAAGAGCGGCGTACCGGCATTGCCCGCCAATGGGTCGAGCAGGTCCTTCCGCGCAAGACCAAGTATCACTCCGGGAAGGTGACAATTCGGGTCGGTCGCTGGACCGGCAGCATGGGCGAAGGCCTCGCCATCGGCTTTCACGCTCTTGGCGCGCGGATTGAGGGCACGCGGATGGCGGGTCTGCTGGGGGCGGTCTACGACCACCCTCTTCCGAAGACCGGCATCGTCATCAAACTGCCCACCGAGCGGCTATTCTCCGTCGATAGCAGGCCGCGCGAGAGCTACGTTCCGAAACCGGTAGCGCGCCCGCGTCTCTGAGGACTGCATTCCACCCAGGCGGACAGACAGCACTCGCGATCGCGATGGAGCCAAAGCTAACCTATTGGGAAGTTGGCGCGCCCGGAACGATTCGAACGTCCGACCCTCAGATTCGTAGTCTGATGCTCTATCCAGCTGAGCTACGGGCGCGCGGCAGGGGCGACATAGGGGCAAGGGTGGGGGCACGCAACCCCTCGGCTCGAAGGTGAAGCGTTCGCGTTGCGCGAGGCAGCGGGCCGCCCTACACCATCCAGCAATGAGAGCTTTTGCCCCCCTTCTCGCGCTCGGCCTGCTCGGCTGCGCCACCTCCTCCGCCACCGAACCCTCGCTCGCCCGTCGACCTGCCGAAGCGATCGATCCAAGGCTTCCGATCGCATCCAATCCGGTGCCGGGGGCAGTCGATGTCGCGCTCGGTGCGCGGCTGTCGCAGCTGGTTGCCGAGGGCAATGCCGGCGCGCGGACGTTCGACGCGCAGGTCGAGCAAGCAGAAGCGCTGGCCAATGCCGCCGGGCCTGCGCAAGGCGAAAGCTGGATCATAGCCCAGCAGGCGCTGTCGGGGCTGGAGGGCGCGCGGGCGGCATCGACGCGGGCGCTGGGCGATGTCGACGCAATTGCCGCGAGCCGTATCCAAAGCGGAAACGGACTGACCTTCTCCGATCAGGCCGCGGTCGAGGCGGCGTCGGCCGAGTTGCGCGCGGTGACCGACCGCCAGACGACGATCATCGACCGATTGAGCGCCCGACTGGGGCGCTAATCCCTCCGGTGGCCCATTTACCGGCATCGATTGAATACGTGATGGTCGGGTTGAGCTCGGGGCCGAAGCGCGAGTCGTGATAATCGAGGTCGGCGCGGCGGGTCATGCCGAGCCGTTCCATCAGCCCCCAACTGCCGACATTGCCGGCGACGGTAAAGGCGACGACGTGCGGCGCGGCGAAGCGACCGAAGGCGAGGTCGAGGCTGGCGATGGCGGCTTCCTTGGCATAGCCCTGCCCCCACGCGCTTTCGCGCAGTCGCCAGCCGACCTCCATGTCGCCGGGGTTTTTCGCGCCTTCCGAATTGACCCGCTTCAGCCCGCAAAAGCCGAGCAATTCGCCGTCAGAGCGGCGCTCGACGATCCAGAAGGTGTGGCCAAAGTCGCGGGCGTAGCCGTCAAGCCGGTCGAAGGCGGCCGCATAAGTGGCGTCATCCTGCACCCCGCCGAGCCAGCGCATGACGGCCGGGCTATTGAGGTGGGCGAGGAAAATCGCGCGATCTTCAGGACGCCAGTCGCGAAGGATCAGGCGATCGGTGATGGCGACGATGTCGGCCATTTCCTGCTCCTTCTTCCGATCAGGTAAAGCAGCGCGCCGGCCAAAGCGAGCAGGCCGAGGCTCTGCCATTCGTCGGGCTTGGTCTGGGTCATCGCCCACAGGCACAAAACGGCGGCGATGATCGGGAACAGCAGGCGCCGTGGCCAGGGTCGGCTTGTCCCGAACTGGCGGTCGAGCACAGGTGCCGCGGCGATGCAGCCGAGGTAAGCGAACAAGCGGGCAAGCGCGCTGATCACAGCGAGGAAGACGAACGTGCCGCTCAACGCCAGCGCCATCGCCGCCAGGCCGTAGAACAGGATCGACACGATCGGCGTCCCGAACCGCGGCGAGATTGCTGCGAAGGCGGGCGGGATCATGCGTTGTTCGGCCATCGCGACGGTGATCCGTGAATTGGCGAGGATCGCCGAGGCCTGGTTGCCGACAATTGAGACAATGATGGTGATCGCGATGGCCGCCGCCGCAACCGATCCGCCGAGCGTGCCGGCAAGGTCAACCAATGGCGTCTCGCTCGCCCCCTGCCCCGACGCGCTATAGGCCCATTGCACCAGCACGTAGAGCAAGGTGATCGCCAGCACGGTGCCAACCAAGGCGATCGGGATTGCGCGCTGCGGATCGCGAGTCTCGGCGG
>JBDSOV010000101.1:0-2770 GCA_039914575.1 Sphingomicrobium sp. | reverse complement strand
CGGCCTTGATCTGGGCGAGGCTTTTGCCGGCAGCCTTGGCCGAAGCAATTTTCCCCCGAATGTCGACCAGCATCGCAAGATAGGCTTTGAGATCGGCCCGCGTCGCCACCGGCCCGTGTCCGGGAATAAACTTCGCATCCGGGGCGGCGAGCCCAAGCGCGGTGCGAACCGCCGCGATCGCGCCATCGATGCTTCCGCCCGAGTCGAGATCGATGAATGGTAACGAGACTTTGTGGAAAAAGGTGTCGCCCATGTGCAGCACCTTGGCCTTGCGCCAGTAGACCAGGCTGTCACCGTCGGTATGGGCGTTGCGAACATGAACGATATGCAATTCGTCGCCATTGATATTGAGGGTCACTTCTTGGCCAAACGTCACCACCGGCAAGGCGGATTTGGGCGAGGCTGCGGTTTTGCCGAACCGCTTGCTGAATTGGTCGGCCGACATCCGCTTGCGGACGTTGTTGTGCGCCACGATCACCGCGCCTGCCTTACCCAAATTCTCGTTTCCGCCCGTATGGTCGCCGTGCCAATGGGTATTGACGACGAATGCGACCGGATCGGAATCGACGCTTTTCACTGCGGCGAGGATTTTCCCGGTAAGCGGCGCAAACTGGTCATCGATCAAGACATTGCCATCCTCGCCGTAGCTAAGACCAATATTGCCGCCCGAGCCGAACAATAATGCGACGCCTGGCGCCAGGCGCTCGACCTTCACCTCGACTTTGGACGGGTCAGGCTGAGCACATGCCGGGCTGCCGAAAAGGATCGCGACGGCGAGCATAGGCGGCAGTCGGCGCATTGCGAGTCTCCCCGATTTCACGATATGCTAACGCTTAATGCGTCCGCCGCCTAGCCGTCGAGGATCGACTTCAGGCGACTGAAAAAACCTTTACTCGCGGGACATTCGTCGCCGGTCTCAGTACCGCGAAATTGCTCTAGCAACGCTTTTTGCTCAGTCGACAATTTGGTTGGCGTCTCGACCAGGATGCGGATCACCAGATCGCCGCGACCGCGCGTGTTGAGCACACTCATCCCCGCGCCGCGCTGACGCAGTGTCTCGCCCGACTGGACTCCAGCGGGAACCTTGAGATCGATCCGCGCGCCATCGATCCCGGGCATGGTGACCGACCCGCCAAGCGCGGCGGTGGTGAAGCTGATCGGGCAATCGGCAACCAGATTACTCGTCTCGCGCTCGAAGATGGCGTGGCGCTTCATGTGAACGAACAGATAAAGATCGCCACTGGCGGCCCCGCGAATCCCCGCTTCGCCTTCACCGGCGACGCGGATCCTGGTGCCTTCATCGACCCCGGCGGGAATATCGACATTGATCTTGCGGCGTTTGAGCGCGCGGCCTTCGCCGTCGCACGCCCGACACGGGTCCGCGATCACTTCGCCGGATCCGGCGCAGTGCGGGCACACCCGTTCAATCACGAAGAACCCCTGGTTGGCGCGGACTTTGCCGGCGCCGCCGCAGGTAGTGCACTGCGCCGCTCGTGTCTCGCCGCGCGATCCCTGCCCGGCGCAGCTGTCGCATTTGGCGAGCGCCTCAATCTGGATGTCCTTGGTGGCGCCCTTGAACGATTCCTCGAGTGTCAGCTCGAGATCGTAGCGCAGGTCGGCGCCGCGCGCGGCATTCTGTCGGACGCCGCGCGGGTCCATGAATTCGCCGAAGATCGACGAAAAGATATCGGAGAAGCCATCGAACCCGCCGCCCGCTCCGAACGGATTGCCGCCCGCGCCGCCGCCACCATTCTGAAAGGCGGCATGGCCAAAGCGGTCATAAGCCGCGCGCTTTTGCGGATCCTTGAGGACGTCATAGGCCTGGCTGATCGCCTTGAACCGCGCTTCCTTGTCGCTGCAGCCGCCGTGCCGGTCGGGATGGCAATCCATCGCGAGCCGCCGATACGACGATTTGATCGTCGCCGCGTCGGCGGTGCGCTCGATCTCGAGCAATTCGTATAAATCGACGTCAGCCACGGTTTCTCAATCCCCACCCCACGTTCGGGCCGAGCCCGGCGAAGTCCCGTCCTTCTCTCTTGTTGGTGAGAGCAAGGACAGTCCATCGACAGGCTCAAGACGAACGGTCATCTTTCCGTGATCAGGCCTTCTTGTCGTCGTCGACTTCAGAGAATTCGGCGTCGACCACATCCTCGTCGGCCGGGGCTGCGTCAGCGGTGGCATCTTCTGGGCCAGTACCGGCATCGGCCGCGCCCTCGGCCTGCTGTTGCTCATACATCGCCTGGCCAAGCTTCATCGCTGCCTGGGCGAGCGCCTGGGTTTTGGTGTTGATCGTCTCGGTGTCGCCGCCCTCAAGCACGGTCTTGGCCTCAGCCAGCGCCGCCTCGATTTCGGCCTTCACCTCCGATGAAACTTTGTCGCCATGCTCGGCGAGCTGCTTTTCGGTCGAATGGACCAGGCTTTCGCCCTGGTTCTTGGCTTCGGCAGCGGCCTTGCGGACCTTGTCTTCCTCGGCGAATTGCTCGGCTTCCTTGACCATCGTGTCGATGTCGGTGTCGCTTAAGCCGCCCGAGGCCTGGATCTTGATCTGCTGTTCCTTGCCGGTGCCCTTGTCCTTGGCGTGGACGTTGACGATGCCGTTGGCGTCGATGTCGAACGTGACTTCGATCTGCGGCACGCCGCGCGGCGCCGGGGGAATGCCGACCAGGTCGAACTGGCCAAGCACCTTATTGTCCGCCGCCATCTCGCGCTCGCCCTGGAAAACGCGGATGGTGACCGCATTCTGATTGTCGTCGGCGGTCGAGAAGGTCTG
>JBDSOV010000091.1:0-5379 GCA_039914575.1 Sphingomicrobium sp. | reverse complement strand
TAACCTTGTGCAGCGCCATCCTGAAACGCAGCACGCTATTAGCCGGGATCGGGCCGCTCGCCTCCGCCCCATAGCCGAGCGCGGGCGGGATCCACACGATCCACTCGTCGCCGGGCCGCATCAGCTTCAATGCCTCGGTGAAGCCGGGCACGAACCGGTCGATGTCGCCGCTCAGCGGCTCGCCCCGCGCGAAGCTGCTGTCGAACGTCTCGCCACTGGTCAGCTTGCCCTCATAATCGAAAGTCACGCTCTCACCCGACACCGGCGAGCGCCCGCCCTTCGGCCCCGATTTGACGATGAAATATTGCAGCCCGCTCGCCGTCGTCACCACCCGTTTGGCAACTGCGTTGCGGGTCAGGAAGTCGGCGCCCGGCGCGGTCGACGGCGGAGTCGGCACGGTGGCGCAGGCGGTGAGGAGCGACAAGCCGAGCGACGCGGCAAGGAAGGTTTTCATGGCCGTTTGTTTAGCGCGGCGATTCGAAATTGGAAGCGCCCTAGGCCGCTTCGTCCAGAACCGCCGCCTCGGTCGCGGTGATGGTGCCACCGCCCAGCAGCCGCTCCCCGTCGTAGAATACCGCCGACTGGCCGGGGGCGACGCCATATTCGGGACTGGCGAAGGTCAGGCGGTGACCATCCCAATGCGCGGGGACCGCCGGGGCCATCGAGCGGACCTTGGCGAGGACGGCGCTCTGGCCCTCTGCGAGCCAGTTGAGGCCGTCGACACTGGCCGACGCCACCGCCAAGGCGCGGCGCGGGCCGACCACCAGGCGCTGCGTCTCGGGTTCGATGCGCACGACGTAGAGTGGTTCCTTCTGGCCGCCGATCTCGATCCCGCGGCGCTGGCCGATGGTGAAGTGGACCACCCCCTGGTGCTCGCCGAGCAAGGTGCCGTCCATCGCCACGATCTCCCCCGGGGCCGCGGTTTCCGGGCGCAATTTCTTGACCAGGCTCGCATAATCGCCGTCGGGCACGAAGCAGATGTCCTGGCTGTCGGGCTTGTTGGCGACCACCAGCCCCTCCGCCTCGGCCAGCTGCCGAACCTCGATCTTGGGCAGGTCGCCGAGCGGAAAGCGGAGGTAATCGAGCTGGTCGGCGGTGGTGCCGTAAAGGAAGTAGCTCTGGTCGCGCGCGGGGTCGCGGCCCTTCCACAGCTGCGGCTTGCCCCCCGCTCCCACCCGCCGGACGTAGTGGCCGGTCGCCAGGCAATCGGCGCCAAGCTCGCGCGCGAAGGCGATCAGGTCGACGAACTTTACCCCCTGGTTGCATAGCGAGCAGGGTACCGGGGTCCGCCCCGCGGCATATTCGTCGGCGAATTTGTCGATCACCCCGGTGCGGAAGCGGCTTTCATAATCGAGCACATAATGGGCGATGCCGAGCCGGTCGCAGACGGTCTTGGCGTCGTAAATATCCTGCCCCGCGCAGCATGAGCCGCTGCGCTTGACCGCTTCACCATGATCGTAAAGCTGAAGCGTGACTCCGATTACCTCGGCGCCCGAGCGCGCGGCCATCGCCGCGACCACCGACGAATCGACCCCGCCGGACATGGCGACGACGATTCGGGCTTCGCCGGCTGGGCGATCGAGATCGAATGTGGCGGGCATGGCGACGTCTTTACCCGAAATTCACCCTGTCCGCATAGAGAGGCTCAACCAAAGGTAGAAAATAGTGAGGCATGGGTTTGGCGCGTCATGAGGGAGAGTTCGAAGCAGCGGCCGAGGCGTCGCTCGACCTCGACGAGTTGCTTGGCGCGCTCGGTCGGCCGCTCGCCCCGAAGTTAGCTAATCGCAGCGAGACAATCGCCTGCTGCCTCTCCGGCAGCGAGGGCTGGCGCGATGCGGCGGCGAAGCTTGGCGGGGCGTTTGCGACGCTTGGGAAAACATCGTGGTTAACAAGCGGTAAGGAATGATGAGGAAGCGGTTTACCAGCACGTTTCAGAATATCTTCAATGGCCATGGTTAAACGGGGTCATCGACAGTCACAAGTGAGTTGAGGAACAGCATGCTCGAGAATCAGAAAATCCGGCCGGCACAGGTTATTGGACCGCTTGGCGAGCCACTGACGCTGGATTCGCTGCCCGCCGCGGGTACCACGCGCTGGGTCGTTCGGCGCAAGGCCGAGGTCGTTGCCGCAGTCGCCGGTGGCCTGCTGAGCGTCGATGAAGCCTGCGCCCGATACACATTGAGCCTCGAGGAATTCACCAGCTGGCAGCGTGCGGTTGATCGTTCGGGCATGCCGGGCCTCAGGGTCACGCGAATCAAGCATTATCGCGAGCAATATGAACGCCAGCAGCGCTATTGATCCCTTCCCAAGCTGTTTGACGAGATGAGGCCGCGGGCATTGCTCGCGGCCTTTTCGTTACGCCTGCGATGGACACCGGGCCATTAATGCGGAACAAGAAGCGGGCATCAGGCGTCTTGATGCCGGAAGGTCGCGCAAAGTGACCACGAACAGGAGGGAAACGCTCATGGGTTTCATCATTTGGATTATCATCGGTGGTGTGGTTGGTTGGCTTGCTAGCTTGATTATGCGCACTGATGGCCAACAGGGTATCCTGCTCAATATCGTAGTCGGCATCGTCGGCGCCTTCATTGCCAGCCTGATCTTCAGCAAGGGCAATATCAACAACGGCAACCCGCTCGACATCACCAATATCCTGGTGTCGCTGGTCGGTGCGGTCGTGCTGCTCGGGATCGTCAATCTGATCCGCCGCGGTTCGGTCCGCTAAGCGGCCTCCCGATTTAAAATGAGGGCCGCGCGGACACGACGTCCGCGCGGCCCTTTTTTGTGGCTATTGAAGCTCGAAGCTCATCGCCACGCTAACCTGGATATCCTGCGTCCCGGGGCTGATCTCGGTCTTCGCTACCGACTGCGCCGCCATCGCGTCGCGCGCATAGGGCATTGGCGGTTGCACATAGCCGCCGCTCTCGCTGATCGACAGGATTCGCACGACACGCTTGCCGAGTGCGCGCGCATAGAGCTCGGCGCGGCGCTGGCCGACCGCGATCGCCTTGACCCGCGCTTCGTCATACGCCTCCTCGGGCTTGTCGATCGTCAGGCTCGGTCCGTTCAACTGGTTGGCGCCTTCCTTGACCAATGCATCGAGGATCGCGCCGCTGCGCTTCAAATCGCGAAACTTAACGTTGACCGTGTTCGACGCGCGATAGCCGGTCAGCACCGGCGGCTGGTTTTCGACATAGCGATATTCCGGATTGAGGCTGATCGACGAGGTCTGAATGTCGTTGTCGGCAATGCCGGCGCGCTTGAGGGCGGCGCGCACGCGCTCCATCCGGGTGGCATTCTCCTCGATCGCCGCGGTCGCGGTCGGCTGCAGGGTCTGCACCCCGGCCGAGATGATCGCGAGGTCGGGAATGCGGGTGACTTCGCCGGTGGCGCTAACGTCGAGGCGGGTGCCGGCGAGTGGCTGGACAATGGTCGCACCTTGCGCGGTCACCGTGCCCGGAACGGCCATTACCAGCGCCATGGCGACACCAGACAAAATCAAATTCTTCATATCAACTCCCATGCAAACAAATCGCCGGGCGACACTGGCCGACCGGCGATTTCTGCTCGCTGAATGACCGATCCAGCAGCTAGCGGCGACGCAAGATCAGTCGATAGATGAACAGGATTACGAACGCGCCGATGATCGCACCGATGAAACCCGCGCCATTGGTGGTGCTGGCAAGCCCCAGCGACTGGCCGATGAATCCCGCAAGCAAGGCGCCGGCGATGCCGAGCAGGATGGTGACGATGCAGCCGCCCGGATCCTTGCCCGGCATCAGCAGCTTGGCAATCGCTCCGGCGAGCCCGCCGATGATGATCCAGACGATCCAGCCGTTCGATTCTAGCAGACCCATCATTACCTCCCTATGTGAGTGCCCGCGAATCGGCGGACCCCGTGTCGCCTATGAACACCATCGTCAGTCCGCAGGGCAAGCGGAACCGTTGGTCGAAAATTGGTTGGATTCCCTCTTCGCAATCCTACCTGTTGCAGCGAGTGAGTTATTCGCGTAATACAGCTAAGCAATGACTGGCTGCATGACCGCGACCAAGGCGAAAGAATGACAGGTATGAACCGGGAAACGCGCTTCGAAGGCTCGGACACGCTGATCGTTGTCGATCGGCCCAACCGCAAACGCCAGATGATCATCGCCGCCGTGCTTGTCGCGATTGCGCTGGTGATCGCCTACGTCATGTTCAGCGGCGGCGACGAGTCAGCCGCGCCGTCTACCGCCATCGGCGCACCGGGCGCGGCCGGCGGCGGCGGTCGCGGCGGGCAAATTCCCTCGGTCACGATCGTGGTGCCGGGGCGGAGTGAAGTGGCCCGGACGATTACCGCCTCGGGCGCGCTCGCCGCGCGGCGCGACCAACCGGTCGGCGTCGCCGGCGAAGGTGGCCTCGTGCGCGCGGTACTGGTCGATGCCGGAAGCTGGGTTCGCCAGGGCCAGGTGCTGGCGACGATTGACCGCTCGGTCCAGTCGCAGACCGCGGCGCAGCTTGGCGCCTCGATCCAGGTCGCGCGCGCCGATGCCGCGTTGGCCCAGAATGAGTATGACCGCAGCGCCGCCCTGGTCAGCCGCGGGTTCGTGTCCAAGGCCGATCTCGACCGCAAGAAAGCGGCCCGCGATGCCGCCAATGCGCGGGTCCGGGTCGCCCAGGCCCAGCTCGGCGCCACTCGCGCGCAGATCGGCCGACTCGACATTCGTGCCCCGACCGCGGGTCTGATCCTGTCGCGGAGCATCGAAGTCGGACAGATCGTCAGCGGTGGCGCCGGCGGCCTGTTCCGCCTGGCGCGCGGCGGCGAGATGGAAATGCGCGCGCAAATGTCGCAGCAGGATCTTGCCGAGATGCGCGTCGGCCTTCCGGCGAGTGTCACGCCGCTCGGTTCGACCACCACGATTTCGGGCAGCATCTGGCAAGTGTCGCCGGTGATCGACCCGCAGTCGCGACTTGGCGAAGTGCGAATCGCGATCCCCTACACCGCCTCGATCCGCCCCGGCGGGTTCGCCGAAGCGCGGATCGCGGCCGGATCAACCACCGCGCCGCTGCTTCCGCAGAGCGCGGTGCTGAGCGACAAGGATGGCAATTACGTCTATCTCGTCAACGCCAAAAACCAGGTCGAGCGACGCGCGATCAAGATCGGCAATGTCGATAGCAATGGTGTGACAATCGTCGAAGGACTGTCAGGCCAGGAAGCGGTCGTGTTGTCGGCCGGGCCGTTCCTCAACGTCGGCCAGAAAGTCGCGCCGCGTCGCCAGTCGGCACGCTAGTCAGAACGGATTGATCGATGAACTTCCGCAACATTTCTTCCTGGGCGATCCGCAACCCGATTCCCCCGATCGTGCTGTTCGTGGCCCTGCTGGTGGCGGGACTCGTGTC
>JBDSOV010000050.1:0-14017 GCA_039914575.1 Sphingomicrobium sp. | reverse complement strand
GATCATCGTCCCCGGTTACGGCATGGCGGTGGCGCAAGCGCAGCACACGCTCCGCGAAATGGGCGACATACTCAAGAAGCAGGGGATCGAGGTCAAATATGCCATCCACCCCGTCGCCGGCCGTATGCCGGGGCACATGAACGTGCTGCTCGCCGAGGCGAACGTGCCCTATGACGAGGTGTTCGAGCTCGAGGACATCAACGGCGAGTTCGCGCAGACCGATGTCGCGTTCGTGATCGGCGCCAACGACGTCACCAACCCCGCCGCCAAGACCGACAAGAGCTCGCCGATTTACGGCATGCCGGTGCTCGATGTGGAAAAAGCGCGCACCGTGCTGTTCATCAAGCGCTCGATGGGCGGGGCGGGTTATGCCGGGGTCGATAATGAATTATTCTACCGCGACAATACGATGATGCTGCTGTCGGACGCCAAGAAGATGGTCGACGAAATTGTCAAGGCGCTCGGTTAACCATTAAAGTGGAAAGGCCGCGCGTTAAACCCTTCTGTTAACGACGAATTTGCGGCAAGCCTTCGCCCTTGAGCGGACGAGGGACGGGGCGGTGAAGAAACTTGGAATCATTGGCGGGGCGAGCTGGTCGTCGACCGCGCTTTATTATGAGCATATCAACCGCGCGGTGGCCGCACGGCAGGGCGGGCTGCACAGCGCTCGGCTGCTGATCGACAGCCTCGATTTCGCCGACTATGCCGCCTTCCACGCCAAAGACGATTGGGATTCGGCCAACGCGATGATCGTTGAATCGGCCGAGAGCCTGAAACGGGCCGGGGTCGATGGCCTGCTGTTCGCCTCCAACACCATGCACAAGGCGGCCGGCGCGGTTGCCGCCGCCACCCGCATGCCGATCGTCGACATACGCGCCGCCACCGCCGACCGGCTCGCCGCCGACGGCCGCACCCATGTCGCTTTGCTCGGTACCCGCTTCACCATGGCCGAGCCATTCGCTCGCGAGAAGCTCGACGAGCAAGGGATCGTGGTTCACAATATCGCTCCCGAATGGCAAGTTGAGGTCAACCGCATCATCTACGAGGAGCTGGCGTTGGGCCGCGTCGTCCGCGACAGCCAGCGCAAGCTGAAGACCCTGATCACCGAGCTCGCCAAGCAAAAGGTCCAGGCGATCGTGCTGGCCTGCACCGAGTTGGTGCTGGCGGTCGATGTCCGCGCCAATGTCCTGCCGGTCTACGACACCACCGCGATCCACGCCCGGGCTGCGGTTGACTGGATGCTCGACGGCGAGGAACAACAGGCTCGGGCGGCGGCCTGAGCGAGACTGTTCATCGCCCTGCCGAGATGATATCATTTGACCACGCCGGGGTGCCGACCCTCGTGCGTCAGGGGAATACGCATCATGCGTCGGCTGCTTTGCAAAGCGTTCGGACATCACCGTAACACCCACGGCGCGCGGCGCTCGGGCGCTGGCTGGCGATCGACCTGCATCGTGTGCCGCAAGCCGCTGTTTCGAATTGCCCATGGGGACTGGCGCCTGTGTTCGGAGCTCGAACCTGCAGCCGTCGATCAGCTCGAATTGCCGACGATGCTCGAACATTCACCAGGTCGTCCGCGAGATCCTGATCGGTCGTAAAATTTGCTCCGCTTGTTTGCCGCGCCAAGCCGCATTAGCCTGCGCCCGAATGGGGGACAGGCAATGATCGCAGGCAGGATTCAGTTATTTCTGGCCGCAGTGTGCATCGCGTTCGCGGCGCCCGCCGTCGCCCAGCGTCACGAACATGGTGGGTCGATCGCCGCCGAACAGGTCGCGCCGGGCCAGGCTTTTGCCCGCGGACTGCACCTGCTCCACAATTTCGAATATGACCGGGCCCAGGCCGCCTTCCAGCAGGCCCGCACCGCCGACTCCGGCGATGTCATGGCCGCGTGGGGCGAGGCAATGACCACCAACCATCCGTTGTGGATGCAGGTCGATGTCGAGGCCGGTCGCGCCGCGCTCGCTCGGCTCGGTACGACCCCCGCCGAGCGCCGGGCCAAAGCGAAGACCGACAAGCAGCGGATGTGGCTCGACGCGGTCGAGGCGCTCTACGCCGGTTCGACCAAGATCGACCGCGACCAGGCCTATAACCGCGCAATGGAGGCAATGTTCGCGCGCTTTCCCGACGATGTCGATGTGCGCAGTTTCACCGCTTTGTCGGTCATGGGGCTGGCGCACAATGGCCGCGAAATCCCGCTCTACATGCGCGCCGCGGCAATGCTCGAGGAAGTCTATCCGGCCAACCTCACACACCCCGGCGTGCTGCACTATCTGATCCATGCGTATGACGATCCCGACCATGCGCCCCTCGGGCTACGCGCAGCGCAGCGCTATGCGGCGGTGGCGCCCGATGCGGGTCATGCGATGCACATGACCTCGCATATCTATCTCGCGCTTGGCCATTGGCCCGATGTCGAGCGGACCAATGTGCTGGCGATGGGCATCGTCAACCAGCAGCGCGCCGCTGGCGGCAAGCCTGCGACATCGTGCGGCCATTATGCCGAGTGGCTGGTCTACGCTTTGCTCCAGCAGGCGCGCGACCCGGCAACATTGGTCGACTCCTGCCGTCGCCAGGTCGAGCAGGCCGCGGCGGCGGGCGATGGGCCGACGACCGGCAATTCGTTTGGCAGCTGGTCGGACTTGGCCAGCCGGGTGGCGGTCGAAACCGGTCGCGCACCGGCTCCGATGGCGATTACGATCGGCGAGTTTCCGCTGGCGCGCTTCTGGGCGGCTTATGCCGGCATGATCGCCGATGGGCCGCAACAGGCCGAGGCGCGGCGAGCGCTGGCGGCAGTGGGCGCGCTGTTGCTCGCAACTTTGGCCAAAGACCGGCCCGACGACACCTCGACCCCGCGCTGGGTCGAGCGCGCATTGGCCCAAGGCGAGGCGCTCTCTGCTTTAGCTAACGGGCGGAGCGAGGACGGGCTTAAACTGTTGCGTGCCGGCGCCGATGCCGAGCGCGCGCTGCCGGTCGAATTCGGGCCGCCGGCGCTGCCCAAGCCAAGCATCGAACTGGTTGCCGACACCTTGCTCGCTCAAGGTCGCAAGGCGGAGGCGGCGGTGGCCTATCGGGCGACGCTGGCGATCGCGCCGGGTCGCCGCCTTGCGATCATCGGGCTGCAATCGTCGCTCTCTGCCACGCCTTGACTGGCGGCGCGGGCGTGCGCACCCTAAATTGGCAGCCGTGACCGGCCCCACTTCCAGTGATCGCTTCAACGAGGACAAAGCCAGCTATACGCTACGCGGTGCCGACGTGCCCGATCTCGACGCCGGGGTCGCGGCGATCCGCAATGTGCTGAAAACGCTCCCGGCGCGGCCCGGCGTGTACCGGATGCAGGATGCGCGCGGCGACGTGCTCTATGTCGGCAAGGCTAAGACGCTCAAGAACCGGGTCAACAATTACACCCAGGTCACGCGGCTGCCCAAGCGGCTACAGCGGATGGTCAGCCAGACGCGGGGCATGACAATCGTCACCACCCGCACCGAGGCCGAGGCGCTGCTGCTCGAGGCGCAGCTGATCAAGCGCTTCCGCCCACCCTACAACGTACTGCTGCGCGACGACAAAAGCTTTCCCTTCATCCTGCTGCTCGACGATCACCCATTCCCCCAGGTGCGCAAGCATCGCGGCGCGCGGCGGGCGAAGGGGCAATATTTCGGGCCGTTCGCCAGCGCCGGATCGGTCACCTCGACACTCAACGCGCTGCAGAAACTGTTCCTGCTCCGAAGTTGCTCGGACAGCTTCTTCGCCAACCGCACCCGGCCGTGCCTGCTGTACCAAATCCGCCGCTGCTCGGCGCCGTGCGTCGGGCGGATCGGGGAGGTGGAATATGCCGAGCTGGTCGAAGACGCCAAGGCGTTCCTCGCCGGCAAATCGACTGGGGTCCAGGCACGGCTTAGCAAATCGATGGCCGAGGCGGCGGAGAAGCTGGATTATGAGCTGGCCGCAGTGTTTCGCGACCGGCTGCGTGCGCTGACCTATGTCCAGGGGTCGCAGACTGTCCATGCCGAGGGGCTCGGCGACGGCGATATCTTCGCGCTCGCCAGCCACTCTGGGCAAATGTGCATTCAAGCCTTCTTCATTCGCGGCGGGCAGAATTGGGGGCATCGCAGCTTCTTTCCGGCACATACCGACGAGGTGCCCGAGGACGAGGTGTTGACTGACTTCCTGATGCAATTTTACGAGGATGTTCCGCCGCCGCGCCGGATCCTGCTCGACCGCGCCTTGCCCGAGGCGGCGCTGGTCGCCGAGGCTTTGTCCGAGCAAGCGGAGCGCAAGGTCAAGATCGACCAGCCGCAACGCGGGCCACGCAAGAAACTGATCGACCAGGCGCGGCGCAATGCCGAAGAAGCGCTCGAGCGGCGGCTGGCCGAAAGCACCACCCAAAGCAAATTGCTGCGCGAGCTCGCTGAAATGTTCGAGCTGTCCGAACCGCCGAACCGCATCGAAGTCTATGACAACAGTCACATCATGGGCACCAACGCCACCGGCGCGATGATCGTCGCCGGACCCGAGGGTTTCCGCAAGAATGCCTATCGCAAGTTCAACATCAAATCGGACATCACTCCGGGCGATGATTTCGGGATGATGCGCGAAGTGCTCGAGCGGCGCTTTGCCCGGCTGGAAAAGGAAGATCCCGACCGCAAGGACGGCGAATGGCCGGATTTGCTGCTAATCGACGGCGGCAAGGGACAATTGTCGGCGGTGATGGAGATATTGCAGGAAGCCGGGGTCAGCGACGTTCCGGTGGTCGCGGTTGCCAAGGGGGCCGACCGCAATGCCGGGCGCGAGACCTTCCACTTCCCCGGTGGTCGCGAAATGACCTTTCCGCCCAACGCGCCTCTATTATTCTTCCTCCAGAGATTGCGCGACGAGGCGCATCGCTTCGCCATCGGCACGCACCGGGCCAAGCGCGCCAAGAGCCTGACAACGAGCACGCTCGACGAAGTCGCCGGCATCGGCCCCAACCGCAAGCGCGCGCTGCTGATGCACTTTGGCACGGCGCGAGCGGTCAAGGGTGCGGCGCTCGACGATCTCCAGCGCGCTCCAGGGATCAGCAAGGCGATGGCACTGCAAATCTATGATTATTTTCACCCGAGGGGCTGATGCGCTTCACCACCCCCGCGATCATCCTCTCGCTCCGCCCGCATGGCGAGCATGGCGCGGTGGTGCGAATGATGACTCCCGAGCATGGGCTCCAGGCGGCGTATGTACGCGGTGCGCGGGGGCGGCGGATGCGGCCGGTACTGATGGCCGGCAACCAGGTCGAGGCGGAATTGTCGGCGCGAACCGACAATCAGTTGCCCCAGGCGACGGCCGAGTTACTCCACAGCCGCGGACCATTGCTGGCCGAGCCGTTGCCCGCTGCGGCGATCGATTGGGCGACCGCGCTGTCCGCCACTGCGTTGCCTGAAAGCCAACCTTATCCGCGCCTGTACGCTGCGCTCGACGGTTTGCTGGCGGCGATCGAGGCGGCGCCGGCGGCAAGCGGGTGGGGGGGGGCGCTGGTGCGCTATGAACTGCTGCTACTGGCCGAGCTCGGCTTCGGGCTCGACCTCGATCGGTGCGCGGTGACCGGCGACGACGAGCATCTTGTCGCGGTCAGCCCGCGTTCGGGCCGGGCGGTCAGCGCCGGCGAGGCCGAGCCCTACCTCGGCAGTTTGCTCCCGCTGCCGCGCTTCGTCCGCGACGGCGGGGCGGCAAGCTGGTCCGACATCATCGACGGACTGGCGCTGACCGCCCACTTCCTGATGCGCGACGTCGTCACCGACCGCTCGACCCCGGTCGCCGATGCGCGGCAACGGCTGGTTGAGCGCTTGCGCCGGGCCGCCGGAGTCGCTTAGCGTCGCGGCATGACCGAACCCGCAAGCTCCGACACGATGGCGAAACTGTTCGCGCATGCCGCGACCACGCGCCACATCCATGTCCGGGTGGCGGTCTCCTTTCTGCCCGAGCAGAGTGCGCCGCAGGCCGGGCGCTGGTTTTGGTCTTATCATGTGCGGATCGAGAATGACGGCGACCGGCCGGTGCAATTGCTGACGCGGCACTGGCGGATCCGCGATGGACGCGGGGTCGAGCAGGAGGTGCGCGGCGAGGGAGTGGTCGGCGAAACTCCGCTAATCGCCGCCGGTGGAAGCTTCGACTATGTCTCGGGCTGCCCGCTAGATACCCCCAGCGGTTCGATGCGCGGCAGCTACCGAATGGTCGCCGACGACGGTGCATTGTTCGACGTGGATATCCCGCAGTTCGCCTTGCTCAGCCCGGCATGAGTGGCAAATCCGCAACCGATTGCCGATCTTCGCAACCTTCTTCGTCAAAATGGGTTATTTTTAAACCGCTTCGGTGTTATTCAGCCGGGGATCGATCGACGGAGGCCTTAATGTCCAAGCGCTTGACTGCCCGTAAGTACCTCATTGCCGCGCTCGTCGCGCTGCCCGCAACGGCTGTTGCGCAGGAATGGGTCCCCGGAACCGAGATCGTCGGCCAGTCGGTCGTGGTCGAAACCAATGGTGTCGCCAACACCGTCTATTTCGATGCCGGCGGCGCGGCGCGGATCGTCAGCCCCCAGGGCCGGGTGGTCAACGCCAGCTGGACAGCGGCGAATAATAATCTGTGCCTCAATAGCGGCGCTGCATCGGAATGCTGGCCCTATCAGCAGGCTTTCCAGGCCGGCCAGCGGGTCACATTGACCAGCAATTGCCAGGCGGTGTCGAACTGGTTGCCCAACGGCACCAATGCGCCACCGGTCAAGGAAGTCATGCAGGAGCGCGGCTAAGTCGCCGTCGCATTCCAAGCAAAGAAAAAGCCCCGTTTTCGCGGGGCTTTTTTTATGCGGTGAACTTAGAGCCGCCGAGTTGGCACGATCAATTGACGCTGACCGGCGGGCTGTTGTCGTTATCATTGTCCTGGCTGATGATCAGCGCGGCGAGGATCGCGATCCCCGCGAGGCCGAGCAGAACCGGGGAAATTCCAAAACCCGGAGCGACAGGAATCGGTGTCACTGGAGCAGCTTCAGCGACTGGAACAACCGGTGGAGCATCGACCACCGGAAGAACGCACCCGACGGGGGCCTGTGCGGTCGCTGCGGCGCCTGCAACCGTCGTCGCCGATGAACCGCATAAAGCAGCGGCTGAGGCCTGCGAACCGAAGATGCTGAGTGCAACCATCGGGCTGATCGTCCGCGCCGGAACCGACACGGCTGACGCCGTAGCGAACGCAGGGGTGGCGCTAAGCGCAACCGCCACGGCAACCTTGGTCACAATCCTGGATACGCCACCGAACATCGATTAACTCCTTATCGAGAAGCGGGGCCATAGATGAAATACTTCATCATGTTAAGAGCCACTTCGGAGATTCCCAACGTTCTTTGGCAAAGATAGTTTCCGATTGCGTTAAAGCTTTTTGACGCGGCCAAGACCAACGGCTTGCAAGCTCGCGCGAAGGTCAGGATGATGCCCCATGTCACCCCCCGTCATTCCTCTACCGATCGTCGTTATTCCAGGCCAGCAAGTCACGTCAAGCTTCGGAAAAACAACGAAAATAATGCTGTCATCGAACAGTGCGTGGAACCTCGTCAATTTTCGCCGGCCGGTGATCGAGGCGTTGGTCGCGGCCGGTTATGAGGTCGTCGCAGTTGCGCCCGTCGATGGTACCGAGGGGCAGCTCGAAGCGATGGGCGCACGATTTCGGCCGATCCGGATGCGCGGGGCTGGCACCTCGCCGGTCGAAGATTTGCGATTGTTGCTTGATTACATCAGTGTGCTCCGCGACGAGCGGTCGGCACTTTTCCTCGGCTTCACCGCCAAGCCCAATATCTACGGCTCGCTGGCAGCGCGGCTGACGGGCGTTCCGGTCGCAGCAACGATTAGCGGGCTCGGTTCGGCGTTTCTCAGGGGCGGGCTGCTCGGCGGGCTATTGCTCCGACTTTACCGGCTCGCACTGGGCGGGGCCCGAACGGTCTTCTTTCAGAATCCGGCCGACCGCGACCTGTTCATCGCGCATAAGATTGCTCGCCCGGACCAGGCCCGGCTAGTGGCCGGCTCAGGGATCGACCTTGACCGGTTTTCATCCGCGCCAATCAGTCTAGATTCGGAGTTTCGCTTCCTCCTCATCGCCCGCCTGCTGCGCGACAAGGGTATCGCCGAGTTTATCGAGGCGGCGCGGATTATCCGCCGCCGCCATCCGCACGCACGCTTCCAATTGCTTGGCGGGCCGGGCGACGATAATCCCAGCGCGGTGCCACAAGCCGAGCTGGCGCGTTGGGCCGCCGAATCGATCGTGGAGCAGCTCGGCGTGCGTGATGATGTGAGACCTTTTATCGCCGCGGCGCATTGCGTGGTGTTGCCGTCATACCGCGAGGGCCTGCCGCGCAGTTTGCTTGAAGGCGCAGCGATGGCGCGGCCGTTGATCGCGAGCGATGTGCCAGGGTGCCGTGATGTCGTCGATGACGGTGTCAGCGGTCTGCTGTGCGAGGTGCGATCGGCGGCGTCGCTGGCAGCGGCGATGGAACGCCTGCTCACCATGACCCCGACCGAGCGGTTGGCGATGGGCGCGGCCGGGCGGCGCAAAGTTGCGGCCGAATTTGACCAGCGCCTGGTGGCCGAAGCTTATCTGGCCGAGGTCGTGCGATGAGCTTTATGCTGTCTTTCTGGCAGAAAGCTCCAGCCACCTGGCAGGATCGGCCCGCTGTCCCCGACGGCCACCGCGTCTATGCGGTCGGCGACGTGCATGGGCAAGACCATTTGCTCGCCGACTTACTGGTGCAAATCGAGGCCGATATTGCCGAGCGCCCCGGCCGGCGGGCGACCATTGTTTTCCTCGGCGATCTGATTGATCGGGGCCCCAAGTCGGCCGAGGTGGTCGAGCGGCTGCGGACCTATCGCCCGCTCGGCATCCGCACTGAATTCCTGGCAGGCAATCATGAGGAAGTGCTGCTGCGCATCCTTGAAGGGGAGGGCGGACTGGTTGCCGACTGGCTCCGCTTCGGCGGCGCCCAATGCGCCCGTAGCTATGGCCTGAGCTCTTCTCGGCTGGCGAAAATGACTCCCACCGAGGCGGTCGAGACGCTGCGCTCGACCATTCCGTCGGAGCATCAGGCGTTTCTTGCTAGCTTCGCCGATACGCTGCGCGCCGGGGACTATCTGTTCGTCCACGCCGGAATTCGCCCCGGAGTCGCGCTGGCCGAGCAGGCACAAATCGATTTGCGCTGGATCCGCGGGCCATTCCTCGACCATCCGGCGCGGCATGATGTGATGGTGGTTCATGGCCACACCATCACCGAACAGGTCGATGAGCGCACCGGACGGATCGGGATTGATACTGGTGCGTATAAGCATGGTGTGCTGACCGCGCTCGTGCTGGAGCGCGACGAGCGCCGGATACTCCAGGCACGCGGCACGGTCGCACAACAGCAAGGCGGGCCATAGCCACAATGGCACTTGGTTGCTAAGCGACCGTTTCGGCGGCGTTAATGTCCGAAAGCAGGAGCAGTTTCGTGATTGCCAAGACCAGATTGATGATCGGATCATGGGCCGGTGTGACCCTGTTGCTGGCCGCCGGTTGCAACGATAGCCGCGGCGGGCCGATCCCCTATGACGTCAAGTCGTTCGGAGCGCCCGACGCCCCGACCGTGGTCCCGCTCGAGCAAGGGTATCGCATCGCGCCGCTCGACACATTGTCGGTTAAGATCTTCAAGATGCCCGATCTTTCGGGCGATTATGAGGTCGATCTGTCCGGCCAGATTGCCTTGCCCTTAGTCGGCAGCGTCCGAGCGGTGGATCTGACCACCACCGAGCTCGATGACCGCCTGACCGCCAAGCTGAGCGAGAAATATCTCCAGAATCCGGACATCAGCGTGGGAGTCAAATCCTCGACCCGGCGTAACATCACCGTCGACGGCGCGGTGTCCAAAGTAGGTTCCTTCTCGGTCAATGGCCCGATGACCCTGCTTCAGGCGGTGGCCCAGGCCGGTGGCCCGACTCCCGACTCCAATCCGCGCCGCGTTGCGATCTTTCGACAGATCGGCGGCCAGCGCCAGGCTGCGGCATTTGACTTGATCTCGATCCGCCGTGGCGAGGCGACCGATCCTCCGGTCTATGCCGGGGACATCGTGATCGTCGACGGCTCCGCCATCAAGGCGCTGCAGAAGCGGATTCTGGATTCATTTTCGATCCTTCAGGTGTTCCGTCCGTTCTGATCCTCGAAGATCGTCGAATGCGATCTCAACTAAGGCAATAATGCGTGGGAAATGATGTTGTATTGCCGGGCGATCGCCAATCGCTACCCGAACCATTCGGTCCGCTGCGCGGTCACGGCCTGCACCTCGAAGATCGGGCCGGCGCAAGCGACGGACTCGACCTTCAAACCTTGCTGCGGATCCTCAACGAACATCGCAAGCTGATCCTCGCAGCCATGGTCGTCGGTTTGATCGGCGGGTTGGTCATGACACTGATAACGCCAAAAATGTATCGCGCCGAAGTCACGCTCGAGGTTAATGCACCCAAGGTCGAGATTTTGAATGAGGAGGATGGTGGCGAAGCGCCGACGTCCAACAGCTGGGATTTCATTGCGACCCAGGTCGGCCTGCTAAAAAGCCGGGCGTTGGCCGAACGCGTCGCGCAGGAACTGAACCTTGCGTCCGACCCGGCAATCGTCGGCACCGGTGGCGACCCCGCCTCGCGCCTGCGCACCGCGACCGGGGTGGTCGCCGGGGGGCTGTCGGCGGAAATGCCCGAAGACGGCCAGTTGATCCGCTATTCCTATGTATCTACCTCGCCCGACCTCGCGGCGAAGGTCGCCAACGGAGTTGCCGACGGGTTCATCAACAGCAGCCTCCAACGGCGCTTCGACGCCTCCAATTATGCACGTACATTCCTATTGCAGCAGATCAACAAGACCCGCGGCGAACTTGAACAGTCGGAACGCAAACTGGTGGTCTATGCGCAGGCGCAAGGCATTATCAACACCGGCTCGGGCGCGGCTGGCTCGACCACGACCGATGCCTCATCGCTGCAAGGTGGATCGCTGATCGCACTCAACTCCGCTTTGGCCACAGCGACCGCGCAGCGGGTGATGGCCGAGGGCGCCTATCGCCAGGCCGGCCTCGCCGGTTCATCGGCAGAGGTCGGTCAAAGTACTGCGTCCCTGCGCGGTGCGAAGGCGTCGCTGGAAGCGGACTATCAGGATAAATTGACTCTGCTCAAGCCTGACCATCCCGACATGGTGGCATTGCGGTCGCGCATTGAAGAACTCAACCGCCAGATCTCAAGCGAACAATCGCGGGTCGCGAGCGGCAAGACGGTCAGCTTGCTGGCCGATTATCGCGCTGCCGCAGCCGCCGAGAGTTCGCTCCGGACTCAGGTCAATCAACTGCGCGGCTCGGTCCTCGACCTGCGCGGGCGAAGCATCCAGTACAACATCCTGCAGCGTGACGTGGATACCAATCGCGGCCTCTATGATGCGTTGCTCCAGCGCTACAAACAGGTCGGGGTGGCAGGCGGCGTCGGAACGTCTCCGGTGTCAATCGTCGATCGCGCCGAAGTGCCCGGTGGTCCATTCAAGCCCAACATGACGTCCAATCTGCTCATCGGCCTCGGTCTCGGGCTGCTTGCCGGTCTCGCCCTCGCGCTGGCTCTCGAATTCGTCCATGACACGATCAAGATTCGCGAGGATGTGCGCAGCAAACTTCGCCTGGCGTGCCTCGGGGTGATTCCCAAGCGCGGTGGCGGCGGGTCGATCATCGAGGAACTCAAGGACGTCTCGTCGGCCGCGACCGAAGCTTATTCTGCGGTACTTGCCGCGCTCCGTTTCAGCACGGAGAATGGCGCACCGAAGTCATTGCTGGTGACCAGCACGATGGCGTCGGAGGGTAAGTCTTCCTCGGCGCTCGCGCTCGCCCAGAATTATGCCCGTCGCGGCGAAACGGTATTGCTGATCGATGCCGATCTCAGGCGGCCAGTATTCAAGGCGAATTCCAATCGCCAGGGGCTGACCAAGCTGCTAACCAATAATGAACCGATCCGCGCGCATATCCTCGATACCCAATATGACCATCTGTTCCTGTTGCCGTGCGGGCCGACCCCGCCCAATCCGGCGGATTTGCTCGCCACCCCGCGATTCGAAGCGATCCTGCGCGAAGCCTTGCAGCAGTTTGATCGGGTGATAATCGATGGTCCGCCGGTGCTCGGTCTGGCCGATGCAACCTTGCTCGCCACCGTCGCCGGCAATGTCGCGATGGTTGTGGAATCGGGCCGCACCCGGACCAAGGCGGCCCGTGATTCGCTTGACCGGCTTCGCCTCGGAGGAGCCAATGTAGTCGGCGCGATCCTTACCAAATCGACCGAGGAAGCGAGCGAATATGGCTACCGTCTTTATCAATATGGTGCGGTCGAAAAATCACCGAGCGAACCAATCTTGATCTCGCATCAGCCTGACGAACGATGACGGCGAGCGAGCTGCACTTATGTTGAGGGCGCGGGCGCTCGTCGTTCTGCCGTTGGCGGTGTTGCTTGCGGTCGGTGCGATCCGGGCAATGACCTTCGTCGCCCCGTCCAGCCATCCGCTGCGGGTGCTCGCACCGATGTTCGGCTCGCACCCCGACGCGCTGGTTAATCGCGCGATGGGGGAGATCGGCACGGCGGCGGCACGCGGCGGCACCGTCCCGCCATCGGCGCGCCTCGCAATCGCCAGTGTCGCGCGCAAGGCGCCGCTCGCTCCTGATCCTTTTCTAGTCGAAGGCACAATCGCCGAAATGGCGGGCGATTCATCGCGCGCCGAGCGCCTGTTCCTGGCCGCGCGGAGCCGCAATCCACGCTCGCCCGGGGCGCGCTATTTCCTTGCCGATCGCTACCTCAAGACCAACCGCATCCTGCCCTGCCTGGTCGAAACAGGCGCGCTGGCGCGATTGTCCGAGCAAGCATCGCAACCGCTCATTCCGGCGCTCGCCGCTTATGCAAAAACGCCGGGTGCGATCGCTGAGTTACGCCGCTTCTTCAAGCTCTCGCCCAGGACACGCGACAACACTCTGTGGTTGCTTGCAGAGGATCCGCGTAACGCCCGGCTGGTGCTTGCGCTTGCCCCCGAGCCAGTGCGCGGCGCCTCGCCAGCCGACTGGCACGGTCGATTGATCCAGTCGCTGATCTCCGCCGGCGATTTTGCGGGCGCCGAAGCCCTGTGGAGCAGGATCGCGGGGGTCGCCAATCGTGGCTTGTTGTACAATCCGCAATTCCGCGCCTCGTCGGCGCTGCCACCGTTCAACTGGCAATTTGCGTCGGGTGCGGCGGGCGTCGCCGAACCCTCGGGCAGCGGCGGGCTTGACGTCATCTTTTACGGTCGTGCCGAAGTGACACTGGCGACTCAGATGCTCCGTCTTGGCGCTGGTCGCTATCGTTTGGCAATGCGCGTCGGCGGTCCGTCGCGGGCGAGCGGGTTGGCGTGGACCATCCAGTGCTTGCCCGGCAATACTCCGCTGGTTCAATTGCCACTCGGGACGGTCGGCAAGGACCCGATCGGCGGGGTGTTCGCCGTTCCGGCGGCGGGGTGCCCGGCGCAATTGATCGAGCTTCGCGGTCGACCGGGTGAGTCATCGGAAACCGCGCAATTGACGATCTTCGACGTCAAGCTTGAACGGCTGGCGGCGGCGCCATGAGCAGCATTCGTCAGGCGGTCGCCCCGTCCTATCTGTTCCTGTGCGTTGTCATGGGCGGAAGCGCACAGGGCATCTTCAGCAACCTTGCGCTCCAACTGTCCGGGGTCGCGATCCTGGCTTGGGCATTCCTGACGCGCACGCCGCTCAAGGATTCGAAGCCAGCGCGTCAACTTGGCTGGCTAGCTGCTGCGGCGGTCGCGCTGGTGCTGCTCCAGCTGATCCCGTTGCCGCCGGCAATCTGGAGCCAGGTGCCGGGACGGCAATTCGTGGTCGAGGGGTATGGCCTTCTTGGCCAGCCCTTGCCGTGGATTCCATTATCGCTGGCGCCGACCGAGACCATCGCCACTGCGATGGCGATGGTGCCGCCGCTGGCGA
>JBDSOV010000012.1:0-2535 GCA_039914575.1 Sphingomicrobium sp. | reverse complement strand
GGTGCCGTCGAGCAGGGCGACGAACCCGCTGGTGCGCCGACTGTCGCGGATCGCCAGCGGCAGCCCGGCCAGCGCCGCCTTCAACTTGTCGCGCGTGCGCGGGCAATCGAGCCCGAGCTCGGGATCGGAATGGATGTCGCGGCGCAGCGCGACGGTCGATTCCTGCTCGTCAAGCGCCGCCGCGCTCCACGATCCGAGCGAATCGAGGTTCATTCGATATGGACCCCGACGGGGACCGGGCTCGAGTGGCGACGGACGACTTGCCAGCCGGTGTCGCCCTTGACCCACACGTCGGTGAGCAGGACACGCTCGTCGATGGTGTGGCCCATGAAGCGCAGTTTCCACTGCGCATCGACGGTGGCGACGATCGTCCGGTCAAGGCGCAGCGAATCGGTGACCCGCACTTCGAGGCTGGCGATGTCCATCTTGCTCAATGCGCCGAGCCAGTCGTCGAGCCCGACCGCGACCGTGCCGGTCGAGCGGATCCCGACCAGTTTGAACTGCGGGTGGATCAGGGTGCGGAGCGCCGCTTCGTCCTTGGCGAACAAGGCGTCACGCCACTGGCGCTCCAGGTCGGCAACATCGGGCAGCTCAGCGGCCACGCAATAATCCCCCAAAAATCCCACGCAGCAATTGCGAGCCAAGCTGGCGGCCGACCGACGAGGCGATCGAGCGCCCCGCCGATTGCATCATCTTGTCGGCCATCGACGGCTTGGCCGCCTCCCTAGCGGCGCGGGCGGCCTCACGCTCGGCCTCCTTCTGGCGACGTTCTTCCTCGCGCATCTGCGCCACGCGGATCTTCTCGTCGGCGGCTTTGACCCGGGCGGCATCCTTGGCGGCGATGGCGTCGAGCCGCGCCTGCTGGGCGGCGGCTTTCTCCGTCTCGCCCTGGGCCTTGATCGAAGCAGCGGCGGCGGCGGCCTCGTCGCCCTTGGCTTTCAAAATCTCCTCGGCGCTGTCGCGGTCCATCAGCGTGTCATATTTCGCCCCGATGGCGTCGGTGCCGACCATGATCGCGCGCTCCTGTGCGGTCAGTGGCCCGACCCGCGACGCGGGCGGCTTGATCAGGGTGCGCTCAACCGGCGACGGCGAGCCGTCGGGCAGCAGCAGCGACACCAACGCCTCGCCGACCTTCAATTCGGTGATTGCGGTGGCGACGTCGATCCTGGGGTTCTGGCGGAAGGTTTCGGCGGCCGAGCGCACCGCCGCCTGGTCGCGCGGGGTGAAGGCGCGCAGCGCGTGCTGGACGCGGTTGCCAAGCTGCCCCGCGACCTTGTCGGGAATGTCGATCGGGTTCTGGGTGATGAAATAGACGCCGACGCCCTTCGAGCGAACCAGTCGGACGACCTGCTCGACCTTTTCGAGCAAGGCCGGAGGAGCGTCCTCGAACAGTAGATGGGCTTCGTCGAAGAAAAACGCGAGCTTGGGCTTGTCGACATCGCCGACCTCGGGGAGCAATTCGAACAATTCCGACAGCAGCCATAACAGGAAGGTCGAATAGAGCCGTGGGCTCGCCATCAGCCGATCGGCGGCGAGGATGTTGACAATGCCCTTGCCGGTCTCGTCGAGTTTCAGGAAATCTTCGAGATCGAGCGCCGGTTCGCCGAAGAAATGGTCGCCGCCCTGGGCGCGAAGCTGGAGCAGGCTGCGCTGGATCGCGCCGACCGAGGGCTTGGAGATATTGCCATATTCGAGGGTCAGTTCGTCCGCCCGCTCGCCGGCGTGGACCATCATCGCCTGGAGATCGTCGAGGTCGAGGAGCATCAGCCCCTCCTTGTCGGCGACATGGAAGGCGATGTTGAGCACGCCTTCCTGGACCTCGTTGAGGTTGAGCAAACGGGCGAGCAACAGCGGCCCCATTTCGCTGACCGTAGTGCGAATCGGGTGCCCCTGCTCGCCGAACAAATCCCAGAATTGCACTGGGCTCGGCGCATAGCGCCAGTCGGCCAGACCGATCTCGGCGGCGCGTGCCTTGAACGGCTCATGGGTGCGCGCGGCCGCATCGCCCGGCATGGCGATTCCGGCGAGATCGCCCTTGACGTCGGCGACAAAGGTCGGGACGCCGACGTTCGACAGGCCTTCGACGATCCCCTGCAGCGTGACGGTCTTGCCGGTGCCGGTCGCGCCGGCGATCAGCCCATGGCGATTGGCGCGCTTCAATTCGAGGAGTTGCGGGTTGGCCCCGCCGCTGCCCGCTCCGATGAAAATATTGGTCGACTGATCAGCCATGCTCGCACCCTTCGTTCGGCCAGACCGGAAGCCTAGTCCGAACGAAGGAGCGCGGGCAAGCGGTTACCGCGCGCCGATGTCGATGCCGACGAAGGCTTCGGGGGTGGCGCCGCTCTTGACCAACAGCAGCACGCTGCGGCGGTTGGCGCGGCGCGCTGCCTCGATCGTCGCGGCGACTTCGGCGGGCGAAGTCACCGGCTGCTGGTTTACCGACATGATCAGGAAACCCGGCCGAATGCCCTTTTCGGCGGCGTCGCTCGCCGGTTCGACCGCGCTGATTACAACGCCGCGCGCGCCCGCTGGAAG
>JBDSOV010000272.1:0-4393 GCA_039914575.1 Sphingomicrobium sp. | reverse complement strand
TGTCCAAATATTATGGCGTGCCGATCCTGATGGGCGACAATCTGGCGCAGCAGCTCGGGGACTTTGCAGTGCTTCCTGTCGACCGGGTGCGGGTGGTCGGGCGCACCAAGGGCGAGACCGTGCATGTTCTGCTGGGCGATCAGCAGGTGCGTGATTCGGCGGATTTTATCGACTTTGCAGCGGCGCATCGGGCAATGCTTGACGCTTATTTCCGGCAGAGGTGGGATCAAGCCGCCGAAATCAACGACCGCAACGAGCAGCAGTCCACGACCTTCGGGCTGGCCAGACTAGTGATGCTGTACCGCGAGCGAATCATCGCTTTTGCCGCGACCCCGCCGGCGGACGGCTGGGACGGGGTCTATGAGCCGGGCAGCAAATAGCCGCGCCCAAGCAAGCAATATATAACCGCGGGGCCGGTCACATCGCTGATACTTGAAAGCGGGGCGGGGTCCGTCCCATTTCCCTAATATGATCAACATTCGCCCCTTCGCCTCTCTGGGCCACGCCGATCATGGCTGGCTCGATGCCCGTCATCATTTCAGTTTCGCCGATTATCACGACCCCGCGCGCATGGCGTGGGGCCGGATCCGGGTGTGGAACGACGACACCATCGCCGCCCAGTCGGGCTTCCCGGCGCACGGCCACCGGGACATGGAAATCATCACCTACGTCCGCTCGGGTGCGATCACCCACCAGGATTCGCTCGGCAACAAGGGCCGTACCGCGGCCGGCGACGTGCAGGTAATGAGCGCCGGCAAGGGCGTGACCCATGCCGAGTATAATCTGGAAGACGAAGCGACGACCCTGTTCCAGATCTGGATCGAGAGCGACAAGCCCGGGGTCGAGCCCGGCTGGGGCGCGATGCCGTTCCCCAAGGAGAGCCGCGACGGGCAATTCCAATTGCTCGCCAGCGGCGAATCCGCCGACGGGACGCTGACGATCCATGCCGACGCGCGGGTGCTTGGTGCGAATGTGCCGGCCGGCGGGACGATTGGCCTCGACCTCGATCCGGCGCGGCATCAATATCTGGTGGCGAGCGGTCCGGTGACGGTCAATGGCGTCGCCGCCGAGGCTCGCGACGGGGTTGCGATCACCGGAGAGGAGCGGCTCGAAATAACCGCAAATGCTGAATCCGACGTGGAACTAGTGCTGGTTGACGCACGCTAAAGCGAGTCCCCGCTTGAAGCGGAGGGCGAGGCGGGCCAATAGGCCGCGCGTGAGGGATCGAGTTTGGCTCGTTTAGTGGATTTGGCCAAGGCAGTATTGCTGGCGTCGGCGGCTGCGCTCGGCGCGGCGCCGCTTGTCGCCCAGAGCAATGGCGCCGCGACCGCCCCGCCGCCGTCCAATTCAAGCGATATCGGTCCGGGCGAATTATCCAACTTCACCCTCAACGGCACGGTCACCAGCCCCGCCAACCGTCCGCCCGCCGCCCAGCCGCCGCCGCCCGCAGCGCGGCCCGACGCCGTGGCGCCGACAACTGGCGATCGACCGGCAGCACCGACCTCCGCCAGCCCGCCTGCGGCGGCGAGACCGAACCCGGCCGACAGCGACCTGTTCCGCCGTCCCCCGACCTTGCCCGATGCGAGCGCAGCCAATGCCGTGATCGCGACGCCGCCGCTCGTTTCGGGCGACCGGTCGGCCGTCATCCCGGCGCTGGAGGAGGGTATTTCGTTGCTGCCGTGGATCGTCGCTTTGCTCGCGCTGGCGGGGGCAGGGGTGATGTTCTTCGGTCGCAAGCGGCGCCAGCAGCGCTATGCGACCGCCGACAATGCGTCGATCGACATCACCCGCCCTGAACCTGCACCCGGGCCCGTTGCGTCGCCACGGTCCGCGCCGCCGCCGGCACCGACTGGCGGTGCCCGTCGCCCGCTGCCCACTACGCTGATGCCACAACCGGCGGCGCCACCGGTCCGGCCCAGGGCTTCAGGTCAAGCACGGCCCGATCCGGTCATCCCCGGCGGGATTGTCTCGACCTCGCTGCGACCATGGATCGATGTCGAGCTGACCCCTGATCGCGCCCTGCTCGACGAGGCGGGCGTGGCGATCGCGTTCGAGGTGACGTTGTTCAACTCGGGCAGCGCTGCGGCGCGCGACGTGATCATCGAGGCGCGCTTGCTCAATGCCGGTGCCCACCAGGATGCCGAGCTAAGTGCATTCTTTAGCGCTTCCGGGGCACCGGGCGACCCGATCCCGCAGATTGCGCCTTACGCGCGGATCCCGCTGCGCAGCGCGGCCCGGCTGACCCGCGCCGAAATTCGCGAATATGATATCGAGGGCCGCAAATTGTTCATGCCGTTGCTGGCGATCAGCGTCCGCTATCGCTGGTCGAGCGGCGACGGGCACAGCGCGGCGGGATTCCTCGTCGGCCAAGGCAAGACGGGACAGGAAAAACTGGCGCCGCTCCGGCTCGATCGCGGCGCCCGGTCGTGGAAGGGTCTGGGCGTGCGCCGCTACGAAAAGGGCTTGCGATCCTGATTCGGGACATGCCAGATGGTGTTTGTCGCCTAAACCAAACGCACCGGCCCTTACGCATTTGTAACTTTTTGCATTGCTAGTAAGCGGTCATGTTCATCCCAGACTGAGGTTTGCCTTGCGCTTCATCGCCGTTCTTTCGTGGATTCTGGCCTTCACCGCCCAGCCGGCGGCAGCGGCCTCGTCGCCCGAACTGGTCTCGGTTGAGCGGCAACTGGCCTATCTGGTCGGCTCCAAATCGGGCGAATATGGCATTGCCGCGCTCGACCTCACCAGCGGCCGCAGTGTCAGCATCAACGGCGACCAATTGTTTCCGATGGCGAGCACGGTCAAGCTGGCGGTGGCTGGCGCCTATCTCACCCAGGTCGATCATGGCCGCCGGTCGCTCAATGACCGCATCGGGTCGCGCTCGGCCGCGCAACTGATCGACCTGATGCTGACCCGCAGCGACAATGCGGCGACCGACGTGTTGATCCGCAATCTCGGCGGCCCGGGCCGGGTGCAACAATGGCTCAATTTGAACGGGCTCCCCGGAATTCGCATCGACCGCACCATCGCGCAATTACTCCGCTCGCCGCGTGACCTGCTAGATAGTCGCGATTCAAGCTCACCCCATTCGATGATCAGCTTTCTGCGCCAGCTCGACCGGGGCAACATGCTCCGGCCCGACAGTCGCGCTTATCTACTGTCGGCGATGAGCCGCTGCATCACCGGTCGCAACCGGATGAGGGCGCTGCTCCCGGCGGGAACGCGGGTCGAGCATAAAACCGGGACGTTGAACGGGCTGACCGGCGACGTCGGTTTCATCACCATGCCCGACGGCCGCCGGCTGGCGGTGGCGTTCTTCGCGCGTGGCGGTAGCGACCGGCCGCGAACCATCGCCGAGGCAGCCCGCGCGATCTACGACGGGTTCAGCGGCAGCTGGGGCGGGACGATGTTCGGCACCTTCGGAGCCACCGGCGGCGCGCGCAACTGACTGGCTGCTCGCTAGAGCGCCGTTCCGACCTTGTTATAGCTATGCCAGGCGAGCACCGCCGCCGCGCCGCGGTGGGGGCGCCACGCTTCGGCCAGCTCACGCAAATGTTTCTCGGTCGGCTTGGCGTCCAGCCCAAGCATCCGCCCGAGTTCGATCTGCACCGCCAGATCGCCCGCCGGCCAGACATCGCCGCGGCCTTCGGCGAACAGCAAATAGATTTCGGCTGACCAGCGGCCGATGCCCTTGACCTTGGTGAGCAAGGCAATCGCTTCCTCATCGTCGTCGGGGAGGTTGGCGAGGTCAAGTTCGCCCGACAGCACCAACGCGGCGAGGCTGCGCGCATAGCTTGCTTTCTGGCGCGACAGGCCGGCCTCGCGAAGTTCCTCGTCGGTTGCGGCGATCAGCGGCGTGAGAGCGACTGGCTGGCCAAATTTGGTGATAAGCTTGTTCCACATCGAACGCGCCGCCGCGACGCTGACCTGCTGGCCGACGATGGTGCGGAGAAGGGTCTCGACCCCGGGCTCGCTAAGGCGCGGCTCGGGACGGCCATGGGTCTGCATGGTTCGCGCAAACGCTGGTTCGGCGGCGGCGAGCGCGTCGAGGCTGAGATTGAGCGACTGGGCAGTGCGGACCATCAGGCGACGCTGGCCGCGTAGAGCGCGACGGCAGCGGCGTTGGACACGTTGAGGCTCTCCATCGCGCTCGAGATCGGCAATTTGGCGAGCGCATCGCAATGTTCGCGGGTGTTGGAGCGCATGCCGGGCCCTTCGGCGCCGAGCACCAAAGCGACCCGCTGCGGCCCGAGCGCGGCCTTGAGGTCGGTGTCGGCCTCGCCCGCCAGCCCGATCCGCCAGAAACCGGCCTCGGCGATTTCCTCCAATGCGCGGGCGAGATTGACCACCCGCACCCACGGCACGCGTTCCAATGCGCCCGACGCGGCCTTGG